>CANETM010000058.1 GCA_947441205.1 Bacteroidota bacterium
TCCGAATTAAAACGTAATAGTTTTAATTTGTGGCGTAAGCGAGTGAATAGTGGAGTAAGTCAAAAACATTTAATAAAAAGAAGTGCTGATATCAATAGGTTTAAATGTTCTAGGCAAAAAACAATTGCTATGAATAAAATTAGCAAACGTTAATAAAATTCGTTCTTGAGATTAGGAGTAAAATTTTAAATTGTCTTAATCTGATACTTTTTAGTCTTGCAAGCATCGCTACAATATTTAACATCATCCCAATTTCGTTCCCATTTTTTTCGCCAAGCAAAAGGTCGATTACAATGCAAACATATTTTAGACGGAAGATTTTGTTTGCTAACAATTTTGTTATTGCTATTTTTCACATTAATACTATTTAATTATCATTTGCCTGAAAGTTAAATTAATTCTAGGCATTATGATTTTTGTTGATTTCGGTAAGCTATGTAGCCAATGATTTTGAAGTTCCCCTTTCATTTCCAATAAGGATCCATTTTCCAGCAGGATGGTATTGGTCTCTTTAGTGGTTTTATTTTTAAATGAAAATTTGCGTTCTGCCCCTAGACTTATGGAAGCGATCGAACTATTGGGCATAATTTCTACCTCATTATCGGAATGCCATCCCATTGCCTCATTACCGTTATGGTATAAATTCAATAAACAGGCATTATATTTAGTTTGCGTGTAGGATTCAACAATGCTTTTGATTTGAAGAAGAATTGAAATCCATTCTAATCCTTTTTTGGTTCTTTGGGAGTAACGATATTGAATATTGGGGTCGCTATAAAAGGCTACTTTTCTTTTGGTCGTTATTTCATTTCCAAACATGACAACTACCTCATTCTTCCAATCGATTTTGTTTATTAATTCTTCAAAGAAAACGTTGATTTGTTCCTCAGAAATAATTTTTCCAAAATAAATGGCTTGCCCCTCTTTGTTTATGATATATGGAAAATCTTCATTCAATTTGGTAAAAGGTTTTTTTAGTTTTTCAATTGATTGTTTCTTTGCAGCAAATTAATAAGACTCCAATATAATATGCTTTTAAATATAACAAGCTGCCATCTAAATTGTTTAAACTACTAATCATGTCAAATCAAATTTCAAAACTTAAGGATCATATACAAAGCGCTAGAGTTCAACTATTAGCACACCCTGTTTATGCGCAAATTAATGATTTACATGGCTTGCAAAAATTTTCTTCCATACATGTATTTGCAGTTTGGGATTTTATGAGTTTGTTAAAGTCGCTGCAAATTGGACTTACTTCAGTTAGTTTACCATGGATGCCTGTTGGATCAGCAAATACTAGATATTTAATAAATGAAATTGTTGCAGGCGAAGAATCGGATGTTGATGAAAATGGTAATCGAATTAGTCATTTTGAACTATACCTGAATGCAATGAAACAAATGGGTGCAAGTACGGTTTGGATTGAACAGTTGCTAGAAAAAATTAAATCAGGTAAAAATATTGATGAAGCAATTGAAACTACTGATTTACCTGTTCAGGTTAAGCAGTTCTTGAAATTCACTTTTGACATTGCTCAAAATGCGCCTTTGCATGTAAAAGCTGCTGTTTTTACATTTGGAAGAGAGGATTTAATTCCAGACATGTTTACTGAAATACTCAATAAAATTCATGGGGATAATCCAGGTAAAGTTGCCATTTTTAAATACTATATCGAAAGGCATATCGAAGTGGATGGCGGACACCATAGCATATTAGCATTAGAAATGGTAGCTGACTTGTGTGGTGATGATGAAAGCAAATGGGAAGAGGCTAAACAGGCTTCATTGAAATCACTTGAGGTAAGATCTGTTTTATGGGATGGCATACTTTTACAATAATACAACGCGTATTATAATTGTTTTCTTTCTTATGATTGTCCTCTCTTTAACTTAATATCTAAGTTATTTATTTATCATTGGCTGGTAAGGACCATATTTATGTTGCTCCTCGGTAAAGTTATCAGCATAAGGTCCCCATGGATAATCAATTGGTTTTTTACTGATAATTGGCCAGTCTTTTGATTGGTTCATATGTGGCCTTGGTTTTGAATTTATAAATGCGGCTAAATCCCAGCATTGTTCATCACTTAATATTGGTTTTTCATGCGATGTTTGTAAATAGGGCATATTGTTTTTTAGGTACCCAGCTAAATTACTAATTCGATAAAGTCCAGCACCATCATTATAACTATGTTCACCCCAAACTGGTGGGTATAGGTTTTCATTATTGTTTGTTTGAAATTGACCTTGACCATTATTCCCATGACAAATTTGACATTTATCAATATAGGTGATATGGCCTTTTTCAGGATTTGCTGCTCTATTTAAATATGCTAGTTTTTCGATTCCAGATCCAGTTAGTTTTTCATTCATCTTGATGTCCTTACCTAGCCATTTTATATATGCATAAATGGCAGTAAACTCTTTACTGCTGCTATCAATGGCTTTACCATTCAAGCTGCGTTCCATACAATCAGATACCCTTTTGTAAATTGTTTCAATATTTCCACTTCGGTCTCTATATTTTGGATATGTTGAATAAACGCCACCAAAGTTATTTCCCCAAGGTTGATTGCCAGCGTTTAAATGACAGTTTTGGCAATTCATACCATTACTAATTTTAGCGATAGTCCCATTGGGTCCTAAATATCTTGAGGTATGTGCAATAAGTTCACGACCATATAATATCAGTGAACGATCCTCGCCTTTGATGGAAGTGTCGGAAGCAATGTCGGGGGCAATCCATGCCTTTTGAGATGGCATTGAAGCTATATTTTTTTGCTTTTTAATCCAGCCGAAATAAAACTTAATCGCAAAAAAAAAATGTTAGCATAAAAATAAACACTAAAATTAAAATTCGGACTAATTGCTTCATTACATAATATTAAAACTTTATTATGAAAACTAGGGTATGATTATTAATGTTTCCTATATTTAGTTATCAAATAAGACCCAATGTCAGCTAAATTTAAAAATATCTTTTTTCTGGTTACCTGTTTAATCACTTTTAATCAAGGACATAGTCAAATCAATGAAAAGCAAAACGAGGCAAGGGTTCACAATATTGTAATACAATTAAATACTGCAGATACTGCTAGTTGGTCAAGTGTGATTGGTAATATAAAAAATATTCAAAAAGTTTGGACAACTAATTTAAATATTGAAGTAGTAGTGCATGGTAAAGCCATTGATTTTTTAGTGAAAGACAAAACATATTTCAATAATGAAATTCAGCTATTAGCTGAACAAGGCGTTAAATTTTTAGCTTGTCAAAACACCATGCGAAAACACAATATTGAATCTGATAGGATTGTTAACCAGGCAAAAATTGTGCCTTCGGGAGTAGTTGAAATTATTTTGAAACAAGAGGCTGGCTGGAGCTATTTAAAATCAGGATTATAATTTTCACCGATTTTTCAAGAATCTATTGTTTTAACAAAACCAATCTTCAATATCATACTATTTACAGTAACAGAATCTTAACAACATATTACTTTATTTGTCACTCTTAAAGTAGTATTTTTGCGCATGCAATTCATGTATCGAAAACTTATTTTAATCCTTTTATTATTCATAGGAATTACCCTTCAAGTTCAAGCCCAAGATAAAACTGCCGTAAATGGGACGGTAAAAGATAAACTCAATGGTGAATCCATTATGGGTGCTGTTATAAAAGTGGATCAACTTCCTAATATTGTTGTGACTTCAAATGAATATGGATTTTTCGCAATTTCCTTGCCAAAAGGCAAGTATGATTTAAGAATTAGTTATGTAGGATATGAGGAAAAAAGGATACCTATTTCGTTGAATGGCTCATTAACAGTTCCTGTTTTTTTAGAAAGCAAGAATCAGTTAATGGAGATAGTGGTTGAGTCCAAGCGTAAAGATGACAATTTGATTAAGGCACAAATGGGTACGGAGACTTTAAATATGAAGTCCATTAGTAAAGTACCTGTGATTTTTGGAGAGAAGGATGTGTTAAAAACAATTCAATTACTACCAGGTGTAAAATCTGCAGGCGAGGGGAATAGCGGTTTTTATGTTAGGGGAGGTGCAGCAGATCAAAATTTAATTTTACTTGATGAAGCTCCCGTTTATAATGCATCACATTTGTTGGGCTTTTTCAGTACGTTTAACAGCGACGCAATTAAGGATGCGACATTGATTAAAGGAAATGGCCCTGCACAATATGGAGGAAGATTATCGTCGGTGTTAGATGTGAAAATGAAAGAAGGAAATAATAAAAAATATACACTAAATGGAGGAATTGGTTTAATCAGTAGTAGACTAAGTATTGAAGGACCTATTCAAGAAGATAAATCATCATTTATATTATCTGGAAGAAGAACCTACGCTGATATTTTTTTAAAGGCAAGTGAAAAATTCAAAGACAATATTTTATATTTCTATGATTTTAATGCAAAAGCAAATTATAAAATTGATGATAAAAACAGAATTTACTTTTCTGGTTATTTTGGCAATGACGAGTTAGGATTAGGAAGTAATTTTGGAATTAATTGGGGAAACAAGACCGGTACATTTCGATGGAATAGAATAATAAGCAATAAATTATTTTTAAATACATCTTTAATTTATAGTGATTATAGCTATAATGTTGGATTGAAAAATGGGGAAACTAATTTTAATGTTAACTCAAATATTAAGGATATTAACTTAAAACAAGATTATACATATTACTTAAATCCAAAAAATACAATTCGATTTGGTTTTAATTCCATTTTTCATACCATCACACCTAGTGTTTTTAGCGGTACGGTAAAGAACAATACTAATAAAGTGGGTCGAAATGGTTTAGAAAATGCTATTTATTTTAATAATAATTTCAAAGCAAATTCAAAACTGACATTGGATTATGGATTAAGGGTGTCAGGTTATTCAATAATGGGAGGCGATGTTTATAATATATATAGTAATGATGTTAAAACGAATTCAATTTTACTTGACAAAAATTCGTTTGGCAAAACCTACCTAAATCTTGAACCTAGAATCACTAGTAATTATAGAATAAATGATTTAAGCAGTTTTAAACTCGCCTACGCTCGTAATGTGCAGCATTTACACTTATTAAGTAATTCAACAGCTGCTAGTCCATCGGATCAATGGATAGGGAACTCCTATAATATCAAGCCGGAATTAGCAGATCAAACAAGTGTTGGGTATTCCAGAAATTTTAAAAACAATACTTACGAGTTAGGTGCTGAGATATATTATAAGACCATGCAAAATCAATTAGATTATAAAGATGGCACTAATATTAATACCATTACTGATGTAGAAAGCGCATTGTTATATGGTGTTGGAAGGGCTTATGGCTTTGAATTATTAGCCAAAAAGAAAATGGGTGTTTTTTCTGGATGGATAAGTTATACATTATCTAAAGCGGAACGAAAAATTGAAGGTATTAATGATGGAAATTGGTATAATGCAAAACAAGATAGGACTCATGATGTATCGGTTGTAACTATTTTGGAACTAAATAATAAATGGTCAGTTTCTGGCGTATTTGTTTACAATACGGGTAATGCAGTAACCTTCCCTACAGGTAAATATTCCTTAGGAGGACAAACAATATTCCAATATGCAAAAAGAAATGCCAATAGGATGCCAGACTATCATCGCCTTGATTTAAGTGTGACTTATGAAAATAAGCGTAGCAAAAAAATGGAGGGCTCTTGGAATTTTAGTTTGTACAATGTTTATGGAAGGGAAAATGCCTATAGAATATCTTTTGAAGACGATCCTTTAGATAAAACCAAAACTCAAATAATTCAAACTGCATTATTTAGGTGGGTGCCAAGTATTACCTATAATTTTAAATTTTAATGAAGACAAATTTGAAACCATATATTTTTATATTTCTTACAGTTTTTTTATTTGCTAGCTGTGATAAAGTAATTACACTACCAATTGAAAATAATGAATCCAAGGTGGTTATTGAAGCGAATATAACCGATCAACCTGGTCCTTATTTTGTTACATTGTCAAGGTCAATTGAACTAAACGAACCCAATAAATATCCAATGATAAGTAATGGGATTGTTGTCATTTCAGATAATTCAGGTGTAAAGGATACCCTCAAATATTTAACTGCAGGTGTTTACAGAACAAAATTGATTAAGGGTGTTTACGGTAGAACTTACTTTTTAGATGTCAATGTTGATGGCCAGCATTATACCGCACAATCTACAATGCCTTATAAGGTAAATTTGGATAGCCTTAGAATAAACAATTTCCCAATCAATGGTGAAAATCGATATAGTATTATTCCAGTTTATGCAGATCCTTTTGAACTTGGCAATAGTTATAGATTTATTCAACGAATCAATGATACTTTAGATAATAACTATAATATATTCACTGATAATTTAAATAATGGAAAAGTAAATCAACGACCATTAAACAATGGTAATGAAGAAATTTCAATTAAATTTTTTGATATTGTGTCAGTTGAAATGCAATGTATTAGCACTTCTGCTCATTTGTTTTATTATACACTAAGTCAACAAAGTGGAGCAGGACCTGGAGGAGGGACTGCGCCAACTAATCCGCCTAATAATATCACTGGTGGTGCATTAGGCCTTTTCTCAGCCCATACTTCTCAAACAAAAGCGGTACAAATACCTATTAAATAAGGTTAAACCATTTCATTTTCAACAATTTAATTTTGATTATTTTAGATGGTCCGGAGTATTTTTCTATAAAAAAAGTTTTCAAATTTTAGGCTTAATATTTTTTGGTTTCTTTTAATTTTTGCCAATTTTTAAGGATGAATTTATTTATAAGTATTTGATTTAGAATTATTTAAATAACCATATGTGTTTTATTTACACATTTGATAAATTAAACATTCTAATCTACGAATAATATCGTTTAACAAAAAAAATTTTCAACTAATGAACAATAGTGTTAATTTAATGTTACAACAAACAACGATTGACTTGCTAATGCTTTGCATTAAAGTATAAATACACTTTTATGACAACAGCAAGATTAGTTGTGAATTAATTTGTTCACCAAAACTCAACAATATGGATCATTTTTTCTTGCTTGACGCTTCTATGGCGATTGCTAAAACAGACTATGTCTCTTTTACTTTCTTCGTAGGTACAATGGCTATGATGGCCGCTGCAGTATTTTTCTTTTTTGAACTTAACAACACTAGTAAAGAATGGAGAACATCTGTTCTAGTTTCTGGTTTGATTACTTTCATAGCTGCAGTACATTATTATTACATGAGAGGATATTATGCAGAAACGCATGACTCTCCAACTTTCTTCCGTTATGTAGACTGGTTATTAACTGTGCCTTTGATGTGTGTTGAATTCTATTTAATCACAAAAAAAGCAGGTGGTACAATTGGTTTATTATGGAAAATGATCTTGGCTTCTGTTGTAATGCTTGTTACAGGCTACATGGGTGAAGCAGGATTAGGAAATGCAACTGTTTGGGGTACTGTAAGTGCTATTGCTTACTTCTACATTGTGTATGAAGTATGGTTAGGAGATGTTAAAAAATTAGCTACAAGTGCTGGATCTGCAGTTGCTTCTGCAAATGCTGCATTAGGTTGGTTCGTATTAGTAGGATGGGCTATTTATCCTTTAGGATATTTAATCGGTACTGCTGACGGTCAATGGTATGCTAGCTTCAAAAATATTGGACTTGACATGAATGTTATTTACAATATTGGTGATGCTGTAAACAAAATTGGTTTCGGTTTAGTGATTTATAGTTTAAGTAGAAAAGCTGCTTAACTTTTTTGATTTTACTATGGGGCAGAATTTCTGCCCCATAGTTTTTTTTAATATTCTCCTATGCAAATAAAATTAAGATCCTATCTAATGTTGTTTGCATTTTTTTTGTACTTAATTGAGCTTCTTTTATCTCCTGCATCAAATACTCAGATTTCTTTTTTAATTATCATACTCATTTTATTTGGCGTTCCACATGGCGCCTTGGATTTGTATATTGATCAACATTTGCATAAAACAGATACGAAGCAAAATATATTCTTGTTAAAGTATTTAGCAAATATTGTTCTATATGCTGCCATTTGGTATTTCTTTCCAGTACTTGCTTTAATAATATTTATTGCCATCACTGCATTTCATTTTGGAGAAATTGATTGGATGGGAAAAACAAGTACTTTACAACATAAAAGTGTTTACACCTTACTTGGTTTTGCATGGATTTTATTTTTACTAACCAAGAATGTAAATTTTGCATTGGATATTTTTTTAACAATGGGCAGGTCAGCTATTAAAAAAGATTTTTTAGTTGAATTAGCTAATCGAATTTACCCTTATACCTTATTAACCATAGGCGTGCTACACTTAATGCTTTTTATATTTAAAAAATATTTTTTTCAAAAAGAGGCTAACTTTTATTACTCATTATTACAAACAATCCTTCTTATTTGCTTTGTTTTATTTATGCCACTTTGGATTAGCTTTACCTTTTATTTTGGTTTTTGGCATTCCTTGCTTTCTTTTGATAAAATCAGAATTTCATTTAATATCCCAAATAGTTTTAACGGATGGAAAGGTTTATTATTTAAAGCTGCACCTTTTTCCATCATGGCATGGTTTGGGTTTGCCTACATTACTTTTTTAACCTTGAATAGTAAAGACTCCTCTGGAATATTTACTTTACTATTTATAAGTCTATCTGTACTTGCCTTGCCACATTTGCAAGTGTTTACCAAACTCAAGTTGAAAGAGCAATAGTTTTACTTTTCAAGGATTTTTATTAAATTTGAACGTATCATTTTTATTGATAATTCAATGAA
>CANETM010000059.1 GCA_947441205.1 Bacteroidota bacterium
AATTGTGTTGCTTCAGGTAATAATTTATAATTCCACAATGCCTTTATCCATTTAGTATATTCTTGAACATTTGTGTAAATACCCCCATCTCCTAAAACAGCACTTGTTAAATTTTGATCTGTTTGTTTCCAACTCCCATTTTCAAAACTATGACCATATGCTCTATTTGCCACTGTATTTTTACCTTCTTCAAATGCAACAGTTGTTTTCATCCCAAGTGGTTTGAAAATATTTTCTTTAACAAATTGCGCAAAGGGTTTACCACTTACTTGCTCAACAATTAAAGCAAGCACTGCATATCCGGTATTACTATATTTATATTGAGTACCTGCTGGGAAATATAAACTATCAGCAAAAGACATTAATTGCAAACAATTTGTATCATGCAATTGAGTTATTTGGTTAGATGGCATAAGGTCCTCATAGTCAATTAAGCCCGAGCTATGCGTTAGCAGGTCTTTAATTTTTATTTTAGCTATATAAGGAGGTATGAATGAAAAAAATTTAGACAGTGTATCTTCTAATGAAAGCTTGCGTTTTTTTTCTAATAGTAAAATAGACATAGCTGTAAATTGCTTTGTCACCGATGCTAATCTAAAATTTGTATTAGATTTAATAGGATCCATTGAACTTATATCACTAACACCATATCCCTTTTTGAAGATGACCTTATTATTTTTTAATACAAGTACACTTGCGCCAGGCTCATTTGCATTTTGATAATTAGCCATTATTTTATCAATGGCTGATTTTATTTTATTTTTATTTGATTGTGCAAAAGTGTTTACACTTGTAAATAAAATTAGTAGTACAATATATTTATACTTCATAATGATTATTTATTCCACCAATAAGTAAATTTCAATACCACTGCTCTGTTTTTAATAAATACAGGTCCAATATAATAATTATCAGTATAAACTATAAACAAATCTGATACTGGTTTATATCTCCATTGAAACCTAGTGTTAAAGTTAATGTTTTTAGTTTGTTCATTATACTGATAAAAAGCAGTGAAAAATAAATTTTTTGTAAAAGTAATATCCATTTTTGGGCCTAATAATAAAAAGTTATTATTGCCCCATGGTGCTGGTAATGAAATTTTATTATAAGTAGCGGCAAAATCTAAATTAATGTATGGTTGTATTCTATATCCAATATTACCTGTAATACTTAGTAAATTACCATTTGCATAGTAACCCCCAACTCTAGCAGATACGGCAAAAGTAGTTTGATGTTGTGGTGCCGAAATATAATCAATCCCCGCGGTGCTCCAACTATGAATAGTTTGAGCAGCGAGTTGTGTTTTGCCAATTCGTGTAGGATCAAATGGCGCTAATAATTCAACATAATCATTTTGTACTATACCTGCAATGGTGCTTTTATCTCGATAAGTTATTAAATAGGTAAATTGTTTTGTGTTATCCGTACTTTCTAAATTGGTATTATAATAATAAGTGCCTGTAAATTGTGGGCCATGACTTAATATGTTTCCACTTTTTGGGAAAAACAACCTTGTTATAGAGGGTGCAATTTTCACATAATTATTTCTTGGAACATAGCCCACTTCTGCATTAAAATTATTACCCACTATTTCATGTTGCCAAGCAATAATCCATTTTCGGGTACTGTATTGCAAGTTACCGGCATTTAAAAAATCATTACCTATTTTTTGTGGCGTAAATGATTTTATAAAAATTGTTTTACCAGACCATAAATTATTTGAAGGCGCAATTAAGTATTCAAATCCCAAATTGCGGTTATATGATGCGTTATCATTAATTCCTGTTTTATCAATATAAAATAATTCAATACTTGATTTTTTAAATAATTTTCTTTGTAGTGCAAGCACTGCAAAATTTTGAGCAAGCGTATTGTCTGATATATTTTCCGCTGTTTTCATATCCATAATACCTATTCGCCAATTTTTATCAATACGGCCACTCATTCTAGCTCCAAAATCAATATGTGTATTAAGACCAATTCGTCTCGAAAAAAATGGACGGACATTGGCAAAACCTAAATTTGAAAACAGGTCGGCATTCTCTAAAAAAAATTGTCTTCTTTCGGGAAAAAATAATTCAAAACGACTTAGGTTGGTAACTTGACGATCAACTTCTACCTGTGAAAAATCAGGGTTCACGGTTAAGTCTAAATTTAAGGAAGAGGATAAGCTTATTTTAGCATCCATACCAACCTCATTTTTTAATGAACTTGGTGTTGTAATTTTTGAACCGTCGGCATTTGCAAAGTCCTTATTAAAGCTTGATTTTACATAAGGAATCAGTGAAAAATTATTTTGGCTTGATGGTAATTCCTGGTCCCAAATTAAATTTCCCGTATACGATAAGGAAGCGGTAGGGAAATTTCTTGGCATTGTTGCCCAACTAGACTTTTCGGTCGTTTTGAGATCATTTCTACTAAAATTAATACCCCATTCTTTAATACCATTTTTATATCTAATTGAAGTGAATGGGATGGCTGCCTCCCAAACGTATTTACTCGAATCATTATAAATAGCGGATGTCCATTTGTTATCCCAGTTTAAGTCAACACTACCGCCATCAAACATGGTTCCATCCCATTGGGCACCAACTGCATTAGTTCCAAATGCAAAGCCATTTGTTAAGTCACCATAAGTATCCATGAACAAAAGAAAATTATCATTCTTTCCAAAATTCCAATCTCGTCTCAATGATTCCACTATGTCCTTGCCTTTAATGGCTTTATAACATACTGCAATAATGTATAAATTTTTTTTATCGTAGGTTAACCTTACCTCGGTTGGTACATTTGCTATACTAGTATCCATAGGAAGTACCATACCAAATTTGGAGGCAAGCTCAGCTTTTTGCCATGATGCCTCAGTCATTTTTCCATCAATAATCATACTATCTATTGCTTGATGAATATGATATTGTATATGAGCATTCTTTTTTTGAGCTAACATATTTGTGCTTATCATTAAGCAAAAAGTAAACGTCAAAAGCGGTAAAAATTTCAAATATTTTCGTATTAAAGTTGAATGAACAATTTATATGAATTATTCTATAGTTAAATTTAAAGTTTTATGTGTATTTAAATTAGTAATATCTTTAAACGGTAAATTATTTATATGACTTATAATAGAAGAAAATTTTTAGGTTTAGCTTCCTTGGGTGCGGCAAGTATTCCTTTTGGAAATAATTTAATTGCACAAGCGCAATCAAATCCTATGGGACTTGATTTTAAATCTAAAGTAGTACCCATAACAGTTGCTGAAAGAAAAGCTAGAATTGCAAAAGCCCAGGAACTTATGTCAAAGGAAAAAATAGATGCGCTATTTTTAGAAGGAACTACCTCCTGTTTTTATTTTACTGGGATGCGATGGGGCCAAAGTGAAAGAACATTTGGAGTAGTCATTCCTGCAAAGGGCGATATTATTTATATATGTCCAAAATTTGAGGAAGATAGAGCTAAGGAATTGATTAAGTCCGAATTTGGTCAAGAGGTTAGATGTTGGGAGGAGCATGAAAGCCCTTATCAATTAATTGCAAATGCAGTTAAAGATAGAGGAGTGAAATATAATAAAATTGGAATGGAAGAAGGGGTTAGATTTTTTATTGCAAATGGCGTAAAAAAAGCGTCACCTTCATTTGAAATAGTGGATGCAACACCCATTACAGCAGGTTGCCGAATGTATAAATCAAAAGCAGAAATTGATTTAATGCAAATAGCTAATGATGTTACAATTGAAGCATATAAAATGGCTTTTCAATCGATTAAAGCCGGCATGTCACAAACCGAGTTTAGTGGTAATATTAGTAGCTCATTTAGAAAACTAGGTTTTTCGGGAGGTGCGATGGTAATTGTAGGTAAATATTCTGCCTTGCCTCATGGAAGTATTGCACCACAAACTATAAAAGAAGGTGATATTGTGTTAATTGATGGAGGTACTTCATGTGAAGGATATCAATCCGATATTTCTAGAACTATATGTGTTGGAAAGCCAACCCAGCGACAAATTGATATATGGAATTTAGAAAAACAAGCACAGGATGCTGCTTTTGCTGCTATAAAAATGGGTGCACCTTGTGAGGAAGTTGATGCAGCAGCTAGGAGTGTTATTGAAAAAGCAGGGTTTAAACAAAATTATAAATTACCAGGATTGCCACATAGAACAGGACATGGCATAGGATTGGATGGTCATGAATGGACCAACTTTGTGAAAGGCAATAAAACACCGATTCAAGAAGGAATGTGTTTTAGTGATGAGCCAACCATTTCAATACCAGGTGAATTTGGAATAAGACTAGAGGATTGCTTATATGTTGGAGCTGATGGGCCTCACTTTTTTACAAAGCAAAGTATTTCCATAGAATTACCTTTTGGATAATCCTTAATTTAAGGAGTGTATACTAATCATTGCTGAAGGAGTCGCAGGTTTGGATGGAGTAACCGATGTTGATAAACTACCAACCATATTGCTATTTGAATTTTTGATACTATAAAATAATTCAATATAGTCACCTGCATTCAGGTTTAAAAAATAAACGCCAGTTATATTATTTTTTATTCCACCTCCCATTATTTGATAATTGAGCGTTGTATTTAAATAGCCAGCATTGTTTTTTCGTATCCACACGTTTAATTCATCGGCATTTATGTCGGGCTTGATAAATTGTAGATTAAAAATTACTTGATATAATCCATTTTCGCTTACTAATATTTTCGTTGGATTTCCAAGACTATTATTTACAATGCTTATTTTATTTTCAATTTGCTGAAAATTAAATTTTATAGCGGTTGCCGTTGCTATTGTTGTTGATTGCTTGCTGGTATCATAATAAACACCATAACTTTTTGTTTCAGGAGTCACACTAAGCTTATTGATTCGATTTGATAAATATATCGTATCTGAAATATTTAATTTTTGATTGATTCTGTTGGAAAGCTTTAAAGTGTCAATTACATTTAGTTTTTGATTAATACGGTTACTTAATGTATTGGTATCGATTTTTCGTAACCTTTCATTTAAACTTAAGTTGACTGGATTGCTTATTGGTTTTACACTGTCTGGAGTATTGTTTAATTTATCGATATTTAATAGTTTTAAAAGCCCCAAAGTGCTGGTTACGCCTGTGCCACCTAAGTTTATGGGTAATTGGTTGGTAATGCTTGTGGCTTTATCAGCAAACAAGGCAAGCGGAACATAATTTATTTTTTCAAATCCAGCTGTCACAAACTGTAATGAATTGTTTGGATCAATTTCTAATTGTAAATAATATTTCATTAAACCCCATTCAATATCCTGAAAGTCACCAATGGTAATAATTTTATTTGTTTCGTATGCACCGGCATCAACAAAAAATAATCCCAAGACATTGGTGGTTACGGAAATAATTTCTTGATACGCTATTTCACCTTGAGCCGAATCCATTACAATCGACAACCTCAATGCAATTTGTTTATTAGGAATGATAATTCCTTTCTCGTTTCTAGCGATTCCTTGTAAATGAATGCCCTTATTACTTTGACCAATAGCCGAGCAAATTAAAATAAGTAAGCAACTGAATAATAGTGTTATTTTTTTCATGTTTAATTTTGTAAAAGTTTAAAAAATTTTGATTTATAAATTTGTCCCGAAATCGTATAATTTATATGTAAAAAACAAAGTGGATTTATTAATTTTCCGATAGGCATTTTTAGATAAAAATTATGCCCCGAATAGCTACCTTTCACTTGATATAAAATATTGCCTTGAAAATCCACTAATTGAATACTGTTTATAATAACTTGATCTTGCCTACTTTGTATAATGATATAATTGGAAAAAGGATTAGGTCCAATTTTAATTTGAAATGCAAAACTATCTAGGTTGTTAAATTGTAAAAATGGATAGTAATTACTTTGCAAAAACCCCAATGAAATATTTAATAAAGGGTTACTATTAAATGTACGAATTAGTGATTCTCCTAAACTCCAATCAAATATTTGATTTTGAATGATTACGTGATTCCCTGCTACATTTATGCTATAGGGATCTTTAATATGACAATACTTTTCTGGTTGCGCAAAAGATTTTTGTGCAATAGAAATGAGCAATAAAATACAAATGTTTTTTTGTTTACTTGAAAATAAAATACCCATACTATTGAATTACATTGATTCAAATGTATGGGTACTAAAAAAAGTATTTTCCGACGAGAATTTATACTTAGTTAATGCTACTTAGCTTTTTTAGCAATGGTTTCTATAGCCATTACTAATTTATCTAATTCCTGCAATCGAGTATTTAGATGAGGCGTAATAGGGAACTTTAAGCTTATTTGTCACTAAACAATGTACATGAATCCCCACAAGCCTAATAAATAAACAATTACAACAATAAATGAATCAATTCCCATTCTGAGTATTTGTTTTTTAGAATGTACAACCATACCAATCATATAAATGCCAGTTAATATAATTCCTAATACTGTTAAATATATATCTGATGGTTTTAGATTTGGCAATATGGCATCACCTCCAATTAAGGAAGCCATTAAAAATAATACAGGTAAAAAAGCATTACCCCCAAATATATCACTTACAGCCATATTATAATCTCGGATTTTTGCAGAAGCAATACCAGTAGAAATTTCAGGTAGTGCAGTACACAAGGCTAAAATGGTACCTCCAAATAACACACCACTCATTCCCCATCGGGTTGCCAATTGTTCACCAGTTACTACTAATGCCCATCCAGCAAATAGTGTAATAATTGCAGCGATTGATAAAACCCAAATTGCTGCATTTATTGTTCCTTGAAATTTTGATTTAGGTAACCTTAAATTTTGTGGCGTTACTTTATGTTGAATAAGTGAAGTTTTCTTTTTAGACATAAAGGTTGAAGTCAAATAAATGGTGCCCAACCAAATAGCTAATATTATCCATTCAAATGGGGTACTTCTTGCAAAAATAAATGTACTTGGAAATTGACTTGCCATAATTACAATTGATAAAATAAATATCAAAGCAACTCCTTCAACCATTAATACTTTTGAATGACCTTTTTCGGTTAAGGGAGCAGATCGTCCAACACCAAATATATCTATCAATACTAAAACAACAGTTTGAATGGCAATACCTCCTAGAATATTACTAATTGCAATATCATAATCTCTATAATAAGCAGCAACACAGGTAATGGCTATTTCGGGTAAGTTAGTTACAATGGCTAAAAACACCATGCCTCCAAATGCTTCCCCTAAATTAAAATGTGAAGTGATTGCATCAATTGCTTTAGTTAGTCTAACGCCACTAATCCAAATGGCAATGGTGGAAAATAAGAAAATGGTAAGCAATAATGTGCTGGAAAAAGAACTGATGTTCATTTTGGAGGAATGTTTTACTATACTCAAGTTACAATTTAAAGTCGTCTCCGATATAACCACAATAATTATATATATAAAACATTGAAATACAATAATATAGAAAATAATTAAAAAATTTAATAAAAAGTCTATAAAAATAGTAGACAATATGAAAATTATTCCTATCTTTGTCCTGTCATCAAGAATCCTTGAATGGATGCCAACCGAGAGAGCTTAACTCCGCGGTGGTAAAACGATGAGGACAAAGTCAAAATAAAAAATATGAAAATTTTAAACTTCCCTTTCAGCCGATCAGCCCAAATAAGTATTTATAACGACAACATTTTGGATCTTATAGAATGTGAACTAGCATCATCTGATGTTGAAATATTCCAATCCTTAAATTATAGAAAAGAAAAACATTTTAAAAAACCACTTGCCTTAAAGTTCTCAAATCCTTTAGCTAAAAGCTTTTCTAAACATTTTTTTGAGTTTCCAGTAGAACAAATTTCAGTAGATTATAAAAATCATACTGTGAAATCTATAACTACAATTTATCCTTCTACTATTAAATCAAATATTAATACCATTGAAAATTTTGCGACCTACTCGGATTGCTCGTTAGTGATTTTAGCGCCGAGGGGATTAACTAAGTCAAAAAACATTCAAATAGCAAAAACAAAAATTAGTATATAATTAAAAATATTGTCATGTGGCCGAGTGGACAGGCAAGGGTCAGCAAAACCCTTAACGATGGTTCGAACCCATCTATGACAGCTGGTTTAAACATAGGCAAGCAATCGTTAATCCGGGCGGTATTTCTATACTGCCCTTTTTTATTCATTTAATAAGTTCGTACATTTAAGTTGATTAAATGCTAAGGATAATTATGAACGAAATAAGATGGGGCATTATAGGTTGTGGAAATGTTACGGAAGTAAAAAGTGGTCCTGCTTTTAATTTGGTACCTAATTCAAAGTTATTAGCAGTCATGAGAAGAGATCAACAATTACTTCATGATTATGCTGTAAGACATAATGTGCCTTTAATCTTTAGAAATGCTTCTGAATTAATACAGCATCCAGAAATTGATGCAATTTATATTGCAACGCCTCCGAATGTGCATGAGCAGTATGCAATTGAAGCACTTCGCGCAGGCAAATATGTTTATGTAGAAAAGCCAATGGCAACGAGTGTTGAAGCATGTTTAAATATGCAGCTAGAAGCAAATAAATTAAATGGAAAGCTAGTTATTGCTCATTATAGAAGGTCACTTCCTTTATTTTTAAAAGTAAAAGAATTATTAGCTAATAATTTTATAGGAAAGTTGAATGAGGTAAAAATAATCATGCATAAAAATGCATCGCCAAAAAAAAATTATGAAAACAATTGGAGAGTGAATAAAGAAACTGCTGGCGGGGGTTTATTTTATGATTTAGCACCACACCAAA
>CANETM010000060.1 GCA_947441205.1 Bacteroidota bacterium
ATTTTTTTCGTTTAAGAATATGCTTCAATATGCTTAAAAATCATTGGTCAAATTTTTGGTAAACTTAATTTAACTTTTAATTAACATGTCTTCATCTTGTCTTCATAATTTAAAAATATCTTTGTTTAAATAATATCAACAAATTTTGAAAAAGTATATTAAATTAATCTTTCTTTTTGTTTTTTTGGTGGGCTGTAAAAAATCAAACGTTTCATCTGTTGATGCAAGCCTTATTACCAATGCGCCCACTATAGCCAATCAATTGAAATTAAGCGGGAATGGATTTTCTAATAACGGACTATACCCTAAATTATATACGTGTGACGGTTTAGGGATTTCGCCTGGATTTCAATGGCTTGATGCTCCTTCCACAACTACCAGCTATGCTATTACGATGCATACCATACCACCAACAGGTGATAAACACGTATATTTTGTATTGTATAATATCCCCGCTACCACAAGTTCTATACCTGATAATTCAAAATCCATAGGGATTTTTGGAATTAATACTGTAGACGGAAAAACTACTTATACACCTCCTTGTTCTCAAGGGCCGGGGGCGAAAACCTATATTATAACTCTTTATGCTTTAAATGGACCGCCAACAATTACAGTCCCTAACAATCAGGTTACGATGGATATTCTATTAGCTGGGATGAAAAATAAAATTGTTGACAGTGCCGTAATGAGCGTCACTTATACCAAACCTTAATTATGAAAAATTTGTTTTTTTTGGTACTTGCTTACCTTTTATTACACAATACAACAGTATTTGCGCATACTGGTGGTCACTATCACAAAGGAGATAACATTGTTTTAAACACCTGGAGGCTTAAGTCGGGCGAGATAGTCAAAGGAAATTTTTCATTTGCAAGAGATAATAAAATTTATCTTGAACAGGAAGAAGGGCTTATAATACCCGTATCAATAGAAGATTTAAATATTCATGATCAGAAATTAGCTAATTTTAGAATAAATAAATTTTCAGCTGTCAATACTGTTACAATTGACAACAATCATTATTATGGTTCTGATTTAAACAAATATATTCTATTATCAATTCTATTGATTTCAATACTGGTATTAATAACACTTAAAAAGCCTATATTTCATAATTATACCTTAAATCCTATCATGAGGTTAGCTTCGATAGGGTTTTTATTCATGTTTTCTGTTTTTATTGCATGTAAAAAATCTACCACTTCTACTCCCACTTCCACCTCTAATTCACCAGTTAACCCAATTGAAATAGTAATTCCGAAAACAAATACTTTATTTATTGATTCAGCTTTTACAGCATTTAAACCTGCAATTAGTACAACTTGGGATAACACTTATTTTTATATTTCATCTAATGGAATACCAAATCATAAAATGATGATTGGGATTACAAATTGGCAACAACAAGTTCCAATTACACAACCTTATAATGGCACAAATAGTTGGGCTATCCCATTACAACCAGTGTACGCATCTGTTCCTCTAAGTACAAAGACAAATTTAATGAAAGGTGCAGTGGCCGTTGCTGTAAATGGAATACCCATTTTTAATGCATTAAATAATAGAGGTGAAGACTCCTATAAAATTGGAGAATTAGACACTTGGGGTGGACATTGTGGCAAGGCAGATGATTATCATTACCATACGGCACCACTTCATTTATCAACAGTAAATGGACTAAAACCTATTGCATTTGCATTAGATGGATTTCCAGTATATGGTGTAAAAGAACCTGATGGAAGTACTATGATTGAACTTGATTCTAGTCATGGTCATACTGGCAAAAATGGAATTTATCACTACCATGGTACAATTGATTATCCGTATGTTATTGGGGCTTTAAAGGGAAAGGTTACACTTGATCCAGCCACTACCGCCCCTGAAAATCAGGTTATTCCTCAAGCTTTCACCAAACCAGTGCGCCCAGCTACCAATCCATTAAATGGTGCAGCTATAACAGACTTTACTGCTGTAGGTACCAATGGTTATTTACTTACGTATAAAATTGGAAGTAAAAATGGTTCTGTAAAATACAGTTGGGACTCGAATAATAAGTTTACCTATATATTAACCGATACCGAAGGAAATGCAACAACATCAAGCTATCAGCGATAATTTAAAATTTAGCTTTATTGATGCGTTCCCATTTTTTGTTTGATTGCCTTATGATCTTGATTTGCAATACTGAATTCGGAAACGAAAAAAAATGTAGTCGTTTATGATCGGTTTAATTATCTCACTAATTATAAACGTCTATCATTTGAAATCATAATACCTAAGTTAAGATTTCACCCTGTTTAGTTAATAACAAAATCAAATCCAGAAAAAAATAAAGATGAATTTGAAAATAGTAATTCTTATTGTAATAATTTTAATGACAGGGTGTTCAAAAAATACCTCACAAACAGATAATACTATTGTCACTCAACCCGTAACTTATAAGGGTACTGGATCAGTAACACAAGGAGTTGGAATAGTAACGAATAGTACTATTTTTAGTTGTAATGGAGGTAGGGTTACGAATATGGGTAGTATAATTTCAAAGGACAATAAAACATGGATATTGCCAGGTGAAAATAGTTTTACTGCCGGTACAAAATTATTTGACCTGTATAATGAATGTGTTGGCAAAACACCTTCTAATATTAATCAAGCAGATACATCGAAAGCTCCCGTCATCGTTATTGACAATGATGGTGAAATCATCAGTGGGTTTTTGTATGGCGATAATTATTTTGAACTTTATGTAAACGGAAAATTAGTAGGAGTTGATCCAATTCCATATACCCCGTTTAATTCAATATTTGTTAAATTTAAAGCAAAGAGGCCTATTAAATATGCCATTAAGCTTATTGATTGGGAAGAAAATTTAGGTATTGGAAGTGAATTAAATGGCGGAAATTCCTTTTATCCAGGTGATGGAGGATTTATTGCCAAGTTCAGTGATGGCACTGTTACCAATGCCAATTGGAAAGCTCAAACATTTTATATAGCACCATTGAGTAACGTAAATTGTGTCGCTGAATCAGGCACTAATCGTAATTCAAGTGGATGTGGTACTTACCCGAGTTCCGCAAATAATGCATTCGGTTTACACTGGGAAATCCCTAGTGACTGGTATTCAGCTACCTATAATTTTAAAACTTGGCCATCGGCAAGTATTTTTTCAGTAGCTCAGGTAGGGCCTAAAGTTGCATTTTCCAATTTTTCATCACAATTCTCTAATGCTCAATTTATTTGGTCATCCAATTTAATTTTAGATAATTTGGTGTTGCTTAGATTTGATGCAAATTAAGTTAGCCTCCAACTTAAAATTCTTAAAATTTGTACTATACATCTAAAAATCATATTTTTTTTATTTTAATCGTTGTGCTTTTTATATCAATCACAGCTGCAAAAACTTAAAAAGGAAAAGATAATTTATAGTTGGTTCAGAGCATCCAGACTAACGGTCGGGAGGGTCAAGGTTCGAACCCTTAGCTTCTCACTTTAGTCCAGATTATTCATTCAAAGGCATTTGATGCTATTAAACAGAAAAAAGAATAGGAAAAGCAACAAGCCGAAGGCATAAAAATAAAATATTTCAAAAATAATTTGCAATTACGAAAAGTTCGTAGATATGGAAAAGTTAACATCAAATGAAGAAGAAGCGATGCAGGTAATCTGGAATCTCGGCTTCGGAACTATTAAGGATTTTCTGAATGCTTTACCTGATCCTAAACCACCTTATACAACCCTTGCCTCAACGGTAAAAAATCTGGAGAAGAAAAAATTTATCCTGACTCGGAAGTATTGATAGCTTTTTAACAAATTTTAACTATGCTTTAAACCATTTTTGGTTAAATTAGTCCGATAATTGTTTTATCAGAAATACTTCCACAATTATTAACCATTTATCAGAATTTTCAGCCAAAAAAAACATCTGTTATTGTTTTTACGTGTTAGAAACATTTGAATTGAGTTTTTTATAAAATCAAAGGATTATATCCTAATTAAAATTGAATAAAATGAGAACCAACATTTTAAAATTTACAAAAATCGCTTTAAACACTTTCTGTTTTGTGGTTTCATCATTAACGGTAACACACGCTCAAAAATTAAGCGATGTTCAAGAAGGAAGCGTTTGGGTATCTGCAGTGAAAGTTGATGGTAAGCATAATGAGTGGGTAAACAACTTTAAAGCAACGAATAAAAGTACAAACCTAACTTACACCCTTGCTAACGATGCTAAAAACTTATACTTAGCGATACAATCAAACGATGTAACTAATAATAATAAAATTATGTTAGGCGGTATTACCTTGACGGTCAATTCTTCTGGTAAGAAAAATGATAAGGAAGGCTTTAAAGTAATTTATCCGGTTATTGCCAGACGCAGGCCGGGTGGTGGACCGGGCGCTGCTGGTGCTACGGCAGGGGTAAGAATGCAAGGCGGTCCGGGTGGTGGTTTTAGCCGCTTCCAGGATATGAGTCCGACCCAAAGAGATTCATTACAAAGAGCCATAGCCAGAACACAATTAGCGGGCGCTAAAGAAATTAAAGTTTTTGGTTTTAAAGATATTCCGGATAGCTTAATTTCTATTTATAATGAATACAGTATTAAAACGATTGCTTCTATCAGTGATGAAGGAGTTTTTATGTATGAAGTTTCCATCCCATTAGAATTATTAGAAATGTCGGCGGATAAGCCTAAAGAGTTCTCGTACAATATTAAGATTAATGGCTTACAAATCAATTTTGGAGGTTTTTCCGGCGGAGGCAGACCCGGTGGTCCGATTGGAGGTGGAGCCAGTGAAAGTGTTACTGTGGTACGAGTTGAAGGCGGTGGTGGAGGCGGCGGTGGAATGGGTAGTTTTAACTTCCAAGATTTAATCACTCCCACAGATTTCTGGGGTAAATATGTTTTAACAAAAGAAAATTAGAATTTCAGTATCAACATTTTATGAATATAAGGGCCATGCCGGCGTATCTGTTAGGCAAAAAAAATGCTAAAATTACTCTGTTTACATTGATTTTTAGCCTTACAATTGCTCAGCTTTTTGCGCAATCAACACCGAGACCACCGGCTACATCGCCCCAGCCCATTCCGCTGAGACAAGTATCGGGTATGGTTAAAGATTCGCTGGATCAAGCCGTGATTGGTGCAACTGTAATATTAACCTCTACTGCAGATACACTCAAAACATCAACCAATGAGGATGGGATTTTTATTTTTAAAAATGTAAAATCCTGGGTTTTTAAAGTTCAGGTAACTTCTTTGGGCCATGTCAGAAAGGTTATTTCTGGTAAATACAATGATGCTACAGCCCGAATTACTTTAGACCCTATCATCTTAAAAAATGATGAGAAAGTATTAAGCGAGGTCATTATTAATGGCACGCCATCCATCGTATATAAAACAGATACAGTAGAGTATCGGGCCAGTGATTATGTGGTAAGGAAAGGTGCTACTGTTGATGAGTTGTTGCAAAAAATGGAAGGTGTTCAAGTGGGTAATGATGGTTCGGTAACTGTAAATGGAACAGCTGTGGCAAGAGCACGTCTAAATGGTAAAGATATTTATGGCGGCGATGTAGCTACAGCAGTCCAGAATTTACCTGCAGAAATTGTAGACAAAGTTCAGATGGTAGATGATTATGGAAATACTGCTGCCAGAACCGGAGTTAAAGATGGTGATCCAACCAAGGTGTTGAATATTACTACAAGGCAAGATAAATCTGTTGGTAACATGGCAAGGTTAAACTCGGGTCTTGGTACCCTCGATCAATATGAAAGTAGTGCCAACTTAACCCGTATCAATAAGAATCAGACCATTACTGTTAATGCAACTTTACTCAAAACGCCTAACGGAATTGCTGGTCAAAATGCGAGTATTGGCAGGTTGGGTGGAGCATCCAACCGGGGTGGAAGAAGTGGTGTAGGTTTTGGTGGAGGCGGTGGCGGAAGTGCAACAGGCGGTACTAACTTAAGAACTGCACCAGCATTTACTTATCGGGACAAATTTGGTAAAAAGATAGATTTTTTGGCCAATTATAATTTTAATTATACTGATAATACTACCCAAACCATAAGTAGATCTCAAACAATCAGTACTTTAGGGATAACTGATTCTAACCGGGATGCTAACTTTGAATCCAATAATAAAACACATACCATTGGTTTTGAAATAGAATATGCGATTGATAGTGCCAATTATCTTCAGTTTTCCCCAAACCTGAATTTTGTCAATTCAACAGGATTCAACAGGTCTACAAACTTTCAAAAAGGTTTGATCAATCAGGATCAAGTTAATAGCAATAACAATATCAGTACCCGACCAAACATTGGCGGAACGTTGGCTTACCAACATATTTTTAAAACTCCTTCAAGAACTTTCTCTGCCGAAGCTACCATTAGGCAGCAAGAAAATAACAATGCGGATGAGCAATTAAATCTTTTCAATTACAGAAATAGTAATCAATTATTCCTAGGTGATTCAATTCTTAATCGTCTTATTGATGTCAATAACCTTCAAAACAGTGTTCGTGGTAGTTTAACATACACAGAACCTTTGGGGAAATTATCTCGGTTGGAATTTAACACGAATGTAGAAAACAGAGACTATAATAATAGTCGCATGACCAGTGATATTAAGGCTAATGGAAATTTATCCCTTCTGGATACCTTTAGTAACGTGTTTAACTATTCCTTTACGCAATACCGTAACTCTATTAATTACAGATATGGTAGTAATAGCAGCTTGTTTAATTTCTCTTTGGGTGTCACTGGTATTAATACTTCTTTGGTAGGAAGCAGTACCAGTGTTGCCTCTAGAATTGATAAACAAAATTTTAGACTTATACCCATTGCTCGTGTTCAATTGAGGCTTTCGAGTACGCACAGAGCTTCACTGAACTATAACGGTAGAGCTATTGAGCCATTATTTAATCAAATTCAACCTGTTAAAGACGTTTCAAATCCCCAAAATGTCATCGTGGGTAACCCCGATTTGAATGTTGCATTTGCACATAGTTTAAATGCTCAGTATAGCAATTACATTGCTAATTCAAGAATTAACTATGAATTAAGACTTATCTCCTCGTTTACAGAAGACCAAGTAGTCAATAATGTTGTTGAGATTAGAGATCCAGGTGCTTTTGGTGTATTTAGAAATGAAACACGATACGTAAACTTAAATGGGAACAACAGCACTATTGGCGACTATTCCATTTCTAAGCAGCTAAGCGATAGAAGATATAACCTTAGTTTTTTTGGGAATGTTATCAACTCAAACCGTGTTTCGATGAGTAATAACCAAATGAACAGCTCAAAAACCTGGGGGTTTAAACAAAGTTTTGGTCCACGAATGACTCCTAAGCCCTGGTTTGATATAAATCCATACGTTTCATATGATCTTAATAAAATAGATTTTTCTTTAGCTCGTTCTAATGATATCGTTCAAAAAATTTGGGCACTGAGTTTAGATGGGAACATTTATTTTGCCAAGAAATACCAATTTGGGTATGCAGTCAGCAAAAATTATGTAAGTGGTATTGGCAATAATATAACGAACAACCCCTTCATTATTAACACGATGTTGCAAATGCGGGTGTTTAAAAATAAAGGATCTTTACAATTGAGAGCCTATGATTTGTTGAACCAAAACAATTTCATCAACAGAACACAAAATGATTTAGGATTTACAGAAACTTTTACCAACCCAAACAGCCGTTATGTTATGCTGAACTTGAGTCTAAATTTACAAAAATGGACTGGAGCAGTAGGAAATAATAACAGACCTCTGATTAGAAGGGGCGATGGAAGTTTTATGAACTAATTACTCCGCAATATTTTTTCATAAAGCAATGGCTTAATTGAGAATTTAATTTAACCAATGTTTAAATTAAAGAATTTAACAGATAGGCTGATAATTATTCAGATTATCTAAAACCAATTAATTTGTTTTTAAAAAACAATGCCTGTGTGTTATTGGCAGATTCAGCCCTTTTACTACGGAGTAGTTCCGGCACAAAATTGTGTTCTGATTCAAACTACCAATAGCGGCAAGTTACCTTCTCTAGCAAGGTTTATTTTACATGATAGTTTTTATCAATTGGACTGAAGTTATTTCAAGAGATTGATTTCTATTACAAAAGAAAATCATGCAATTTAAAATTCCCAAGCAAGATTTTATTTCTAACACACATTATTTTATAAACCATTGATATGGTCAAGCTCATACCCCCTGTTAAAGAAGTAGTAATCGCGGTGCTATAAAACTAATAAGGGGTTGCAAGTAATCGTTACAATTACACGCAACCCCTTTTTGGTCGAAAACAAAAAATTTACCAAACGCCCATCAACTAAGAACTTTTTAAAAGATATAAACTTGTTCAAATGTTTATAGGTGTTTTAAGATGTCGGTTCTTATTTTTTAACCAGTTTGGTAATTTCCAGAACACCATTCGTGATAGAGCCTGTAATGGTTACCTCTTCACCAACGAAGCTTTCTACTTTTTTGGTGTCCTTGATGGCATAAACTTTATCGCCACTTACAAAAACAATTTTGGCGCCGTTCTTTACACAGTCTTTGGCACAGGCAGAATGGCCCTTATTATTACCCTTAACCCCACATTTATCGTCAGTGATAAATCCGGTCCATTCTCCTTTGTCAATTGCGTTGGCGGCTGTAAAGAATAAAGCTACAACTAGAAGCATTAAGTACTTTTTCATATTCATATCATTTTATAAATAAATATAATTCTTTTTCAAGAAATTTCAAATTGTTCATTTCA
>CANETM010000061.1 GCA_947441205.1 Bacteroidota bacterium
AGACGCCTTCAATAAAGGGGTGCAAAAAGCTAGTGGTACTATTGTTCATTTATTAAATTCAGGGGATTGTTATTTCGATGAAACTGTGTTAAATAAAGTCCATACTTGCTTTAATAATCATCCCGCTACTCAATGGATAAGTGGCAATATATTTATGCATAGAAATGGAAGCTGGGTTACAGTTGGAGTGCCTTTTGATCGCGACCAATTATATAAAGGAATGAGGTCCGTTTCACATCCTTCTTGGTTTTTGAGAAAAGAAGTGTATGACCGCGTTGGTGTTTTTTCATTGTCTATAAAAATTGCTATGGATTATGATTTACTATGCCGACTTACTAATGAAAAGTATTTCTACTTAAATGAGACCATCGTTCGCTTTGATGATAAAGGGGTAAGTACAACACAATATGTAAAGTCATTGAAAGATAATATCAAAGTATTTGAATCTCATTTTGGGTTTTCTTTGAAATCAAGAATATGGCAAACCAGGTTAAAGCTTATTTTTTATTTAATGCAAACTGGTTTCGGTAAATGGCTTTATAAATTAAAGTCAACACATTAATCGGTAACTTTTCTTACTAAATATTTAATTTCGAACGACAGCTTATTTATTGATAAATGGGCTTGCTGTATAAGCGCTTGAATTGTAAAAAAAGCCAAGTCAGTAATTTACTTTTTTCAATCATAACAGCTATTCTAAAGGAACGAATTGCATACGGATTATAATTAACACCCAACTCTTTTGCTTTAACTGATAATTTGCTGACTATTTCATTTATCGTTAAGCCTTGTCTAAAATGTATGGGTGTTCTTAAAAGGCGGTGTGCTATGGACTTGGTGGTTTGCTCTAAAAATAGTCCCGCATTTTCGTTTATGACCTGCTTATAATTTATTGATATATTAGTCAATTTTGTTAAGTAGGAAACAAAAACCATTAAAGCATCCAATAATATTTTATCCTTTGAGGTTTTCGTGGTGGATGCATGAAGTCGAAAATTAAAACAGGTATCAGGTGAAGTGGCTAAATACTTTAACTCCATTAAATCAATCCATAATTGTAAGTCAGCATAAATTAAATTAGGGTAGTGAGTATCTATTCCACCAATTTTAATATAGTCAGCAGTTTTAAATACATATCCTGTGGCCATGATGCTAATTTGATCTTTCAAGGACATGCTTAAATAATCAAATGAATTTAATTTTTGAGGCAATGGCTTACACTTACTTATTATTTTTCCCATACTGTCAATGTATTCAAAATGGGTATGATATAAGCTTGCCTCAGGTTGTTCGTCGATTAACTGATTAATGGTTGCTAAAAAATGGGGTTGCAAAATATCGTCATATCCTAAAATGGTCATGTATTCGCAATGGCTTGCGGTAAGAATCCTCGACCAGTTCTCTAAAATATTAAGTGTTCCTTTGTCCGTAACAACTTCAATTTTAGGATTATTTAACGCGTATATATAATCAATGGATCCGTCGTCATTACTTGTGTGATCTGTTAAAACAATGATTTGGTAGTTGGAATATGTTTGTGCTAATACCGATTCAATGCAAGCTGATAAATAGTGCTTACCAGTTTTAAAAGGAATTATGATTGAAAATGATCGCATTGTGCCATGATATATTACTACAAGATAAATATTTATGTTGAAATTGAGCTAAATTCGTGGCTACTAAAATGCAAATAACAAATGGTTGGCGTTGTAATATTATATCATCCTGACGCTGTTGTTTTAATTGAAAACATTAAAACCTACATCAATCTACTTGATACATTATTGGTATATGATAATACTGAAAATTTCAGTTCGGAATTAGAAGCCGCTGTTGGTGCAATAAGTGACAAGATTATATATAAGCATTTCGGACAAAATCAGGGAATTGCTAAAAGGTTGAATCAAGCCATTGATTATGCGGTTCAAAAAGGTGAGAATCGTTTATTAATGATGGATCAGGATTCATCTTTCAATGACGGAGACATTAATAAATATCTAGGGTATATAAGTGAAAACAAAATAGAGAGGGTTGCTCAATTTGGCGTTAACTGCCAACCAGAATTTACGCCTATTTCAAATACCCCAGAAAAAGCAATTAGTTTAATTACTTCAGGCTCAGTTTTAGCCATTGATTGCATTCAACAAATAGGCATGTTCGATGAAAATTTATTTATAGATTTTGTGGATACTGAGTTTAGCCATCGAATTACAAATAGGGGGTATGTAAATTTACAGTTCACCAATATTGTATTAAAACACAGCATTGGAACGAGGGTAGAAGGAAGGTCATTAGTTACTTTTAAAAAGTCACTAAGAATTATACATAGTCCAATTAGAGTATACTATATTATACGTAATGGTTTGTATTTGCTTTTTAGAAATAAAGAATGTACAAGCGTTCAAAAAAAGGATCTTAAAAGAACCTTGATGGTTGTAAAAAATGACTTTATCTATAATCCCCAAATATTTAAAGTATATAAATATGCTTTATTAGGAGTTTGGGACTTTTTGACAAAGAAAATGGGAAAATTTAAATAATTTATTATGAGTACAATTAGAATTTCTAAAAAAGCGCTATTTTTCTTTTTTTATTTAGCTAAGTATAGATCAATCAATCTTGCATATTTATTTTCATATTTTAATGTAAGTGAAAAAGACGTAGAAGGTTTGAAATTTAAAAATGGTTTATTAGAAGTGATTAATAATGGCAATAAAATTTCAATATCACATTTGCCAACATTTGGTTTTTCAATGACTATGTTAATCAGATTGTTAAAGAGTAACCGCATTAAAATTTTGGACTGTCAATCATCTTTTTTTATTGCTCAAACAGGTGATATGACATTTAAAGTACAGTCACTTTCAAATATGGCAGTACTTTATGAAATTTTTGTAGAAGATATCTATTCATTTGCTACATCAAAAAAAGATTTAATTGTTGTGGATATTGGAATGAATGTTGGCCTTGCATCAATGTATTTCGCTTCAAAATCAAATGTACTTCATGTTTATGGATATGAACCTTTCCCGGAAACCTATCATGAAGCAACTTCTAATTTTTCTTTAAACCCTAATATTTTTGAAAAAGTTTCTTTAATAAATGCAGGCGTGAGTGACATCTCTGAATTTAGGAAAATTTATCTTTTTGAAAGTGGTTTATTATCAGCTTCAACAATTGATACTATAAATCATTACGGGAAAATTAAAGACACATTCGTAGAAGTTAAACTTATTTCAATAAAAAGCGTTTTGGATATGGTGAAATTAAATCATCCAAATAAACCAATTTTAATGAAAATTGATTGTGAAGGCGAAGAGTATGCCATTTTTGAGGCCTTAAAAAATTCAGATTATTTCAATAATGTTGATTGCATTATGGTAGAATGGCATGAAAATGGCTATTGCAATATAGAATCAATTTTGTTGAATAACCAATTTCAAATATATCACAAATATCATGTGAGTGAAAATAGTGGGATGATTTATGCGTATAAATCATTTTAATCAGCAGGTATTTCAGAAATTAGTTTTTAAAGTTTAACTCCATCACTTTATTTGCAAAAATGTCTTTCGTATACATTAAAATAATGATTGAATTTATTGATTAATCTTTTATCGTTGTTTTCAAAATAGTTGCGCAACTGATTCATTTTATTATCTTTTTAATTTCAATTAGATGATTTATAGTAAACCTTTTAAGGCATCAATTCTAAATTTTATGACAGGCCAGCTTTTTGCAGGATTCCCTTGTATAGCATATTTTAAACCTAAAATAAAGGATGCAGCTAACTTAAATAAATATTCTACAACTTTATAAATATAGCTGTTATTAGATATTGCTTTAGTTCTTGCTTTTTCACCTCGACCTATGCCACTTGCTACGCGATACATATATTCGCTAGTTAACTTTTTAACTTCCACAACATGGTATACACAAATACTAGGGTCATAATAAATTTTATGCCCAAGGCTCATGATTTTATAAAACAGTTCCTTGCCTTCGCCACCTATTCGTAAAGTACCAACAACTCCAGGTAAGGAGGTATTAAATCCTCCAATTTGTTCATAAACATCTTTCTTCACAATCATATTGGATTCTAAAGGATACTTTCCATTTTCAAATGCACAAGCAACGGGTGCGTAATCAAAATTGCCTACTAAGGATGAAACATAGTGACTGATCCAATTAGGTTCTGAAGGAATATATTTTGGAATAATCCTACCGCCGAATCCTACCACAAAAGGTTGGTCTTGTATATGTCTTATAATATTTTGAACATAATGTTCAGTAGCTACTGCATCATCATCCATAAAACAAAGCCATGCACCATTTGCTAATTTTGACCCAGTATTGCGCGCGTAGGAAGCCCCTTGTTGCTTTTCGGTGGTATAGGTAAAGTTGCCCAATGGGTGAGTATCGCGCCAATTTTGAAATACCTCACTAGTATTATCGGTTGAATTATTGTCAACAATGATTGCTTCAAATGAAGCTAACCCACTGGATTGTTTATATAAGCTAGTAAGCGCATCCCCAATATAGGAAGCCCTATTATAGCTACATATGACAATACTTAAAATCATTAGTTGCCTTTATTTTTAAATACAAATGGGCTTATGATTAATCCAATGATGGATATCCATAACAATACCGAACTTGTTGAACTTGCCATTTGTGCTGATGAAATGGAACTTGGTTTAAATTCAAATCTTATATCATGTTGGCCACTTGGGATTACCAATCCTCTTAAAACATAATTTGCTTTAATGATGGGTGTTTCCTTATTGTCGATATATGCTTTCCAACCTAATTTGTAATATACCTCACTGAAAATAGCCAATTGTTTTACCTGCGCATTGCTTTTATAATTAACAACATCATTGTTGTTATTGATTAGTTGAATGCTTGCAGTACTATCATATTGAATGTCGTTCAAGTCTGTGAGCTTATCCTTTTCTTCAATGACTGCTGTGTCCTTTGGATTGAAATAGGTAAGATGCTTCATTACTTCAGCTGGTCCTTTTTTGATTTCAACACCTTTTACAAACCATGCGTTTCCTAATGCATCTGGATTTGGAATGGTATCTCTTGACATGTCACCTGAAATAATATATTTAGTGTTCATCATGTTCAAGGTAGGTAAGCAATTTGGAAAATTATACCATTGATTCTCAATAAGGTCTTGATATATACTCAATTTAGCTGGGTTATATCCGCCCACTGAATTATGATGATAAGCGACTATAGCACCTGCATTGAATGAACTTTGAACACCAGAACGAATATCAAAAGCACGATAAGTACTTTTATCATTATCTAATGCGATGTCTAAAGGAGTTTTTGTAAACGCGTTATCATTTTCAACTGCTTCTATAAAACTATCTGAATTTAAATACTTAACATTTAATTGAAATAAATCAAATAAAGTAATGACTCCTAGGGCGCCTAAAAGAATAGACTGATTAATTATTTTCTTGAATGATATAAATAATAATACTCCAATCACCACTAAGTACATTATTGCATGTAATAAGTCGCTTTCGATTAATGATTTTCTGTCCGTAGCAATTGCATTTACTAAATCATTGGCAGGTGCTTGGAAAGCTGCTTTTTGGTTTGGATCTGGAAGGCTTGAAATGGTCGTCAATAATTGCTTTTCATTTTCGCTTCTAAAATCGCTACTCATGTATATATAAATAACTGATGCAAAAATCACGCCTAATACAATAAAACTTGGTTTATATTTATTAAATACTTGTTTCCAATTTGTCTCTTCTGATAATGCTTTCATCCCGTATAATGACATGATGCCAATTAATAAAGTAGGCAATACAATTATCATACTTGGTGCTCTAAATTTATTGTAAAATGGAAGATGCTCAAGCATAAAACTATTAAATGCAATAAAGTAAGATCCCGCAGCAAGTAGTAATGAAAATATAATGGCTCCCGTAATCCAAAAGCGATGTTCATTTGATTTTACACTTAATCCCATAATTGCAAATAAACAAATTATGATACCGACATAAGGAGGGCCAGCTGTAAATCCAATACCTCCCCAATAAAATTGTAAGAAGGATTGTAATTGCTGTCCAACTTGAGGCTGCATTTGTTGCAATACTTCAATTGCTTTTGATTTTGTAGGGTCAATTGCGTTTGGATCACTTGAACCCCCATAAATATTAGGGAACATCATGACCAATGGTTCAGATAAAAACATACTATAACTTAATGCATAATCTTTATTTAAACCAGTTGAAGTTGTTTTACTGTCTTTTGTTGTTAAGGCGCTACCTCCACGGATGGATTCTTTTCCGTATTCATAAGTGCTTATCAACATGGGTGCGTTTACTGCCAAGCCCATGATACCTGCAATAAGTCCAAGTCCTAAAGTTTTTAAAATGTGGTTATATTCTTTTGCTTTAATCCAAACGATTAAAAAATATATCGACATAAAGGCAATGATAATAATACCATAGTAAGTGATTTGCAAGTGATTAGCTTGTACAAATAATGCAGTTGAGATGGCTGTTAATATAGATCCTACTATATATTTTTTTCTAAATAATAATAAAATGGAAGCTAAGAAAAAAGGAAGGTATGCGATAGCATGCATTTTTGTGATGTGACCCACAATAACGATGATAGGGTTGTAAGTAGCGTAGCTATAGGCTAATGCACCTATTACGGATAAGATTGTATTGAATCCCAAAACCTGTGCAAGAAAATAAAAACAGATGCTAGCTAAAAAAAACAAACCAATGGGCTCTGGTAAATTCAATGTAAATAAATGATCAAGTTGTCCAATGGAAAAATTATTTCCAGGTACACCCGTAATTTGGTAGGCAGGCATTCCTCCAAACATGTTATTAATCCACAATGGCGTTTGGCCATTAACTTCTTTATAAGCTAAGGCATTTTGTGCCATACCTTTCCATTGCGTAATATCAGACTGTTGAAGCACTTTGCCTTCAATAGCAGGTTTGCAATAAATAATAGCAACTATTGCAAAAATTGCGATAGCAATTAAATGAGGGAGCGCCGTCTTGAATAGGTTCTTTACCATACAAATAAATTATAGTGACAAACCTACGATTAAAAAGGCTTTTTACGTAATTTTCTTATCTTGTAAGTAATTAAAAAGCATGAATAAAATAGTCAATAATTCAATTTTAGCATTTATAGGCAGATTGGCTATTATTTGTAATTTTTTCACCCTTTTATCCTTGCTAATCATGTATGTTAAATGGGTTCATTTTCCGGGCATTTTATCGAGTTATTTTATAGGCCTGGGCATTGTGATGGGCCCCATTGTAAATATTAGTTTCTTGATATATTGGGCTGTGTTTAAATTATTTAAACAAGAAATTATAATTCCTAAATGGCAAACTATTTCCATTGTTTTCATGTTAATTGTTCAAATACTAACTGCCTTCGTTTAATTTAAATTTATTCAAAATGATTAATGCTATTCTTAAAGACAAACCCACAAAACTTTTTTTAGGGATAACTGCTTTTTTTGTCGCTAATGCCTTAATTGCAGAATGTATTGGTGGAAAGATATTTTCATTAGAAGGTGTGTTAGGTATACCGCCTGCCAATTTCACTATTTTCGGTGAAAAAGGATTGTCCTTTAATTTAACCTGCGGCGTTTTATTATGGCCCTTAGAATTTGTCATTACAGATATCGTTAATGAATATTATGGACCTAAGGCAGTTAAAAGAATTAGTATCACAGCGGTTAGTTTGATTTTATATGCATTTTTAATGTTTTACTTAGCAATGCACATTTCACCGGCTTCCTTTTGGGTAGGGTCGAAAGTGGATAATGGAGTGCCAAGTATGCAAGCTGCTTTTGAGGCCATCTTCGGACAAGGCATGTGGATTATTTTAGGAAGTTTAGGAGCCTTTTTAATTAGTCAATTTATTGATGTTATTGTTTTTCATAAAATCAAAAAGGTAACAGGGGAGAAGATGCCTTGGTTAAGGGCAACGGGTTCAACTTTGGTATCGCAATTGGTGGATAGTTTTGTAGTGCTTGTTATTGCATTTAAATTAGGCAACAACTGGACATGGAGTTTTGTCATTGCAGTATGCATTGTTAATTACATGTATAAGTTTGCAATGGCCATTATTTTAACTCCAGCAATTGCTTTTATAGAAGCGAGAATTGAAAACTATGTAGGACATGAAACAGCTAAAAAGATGAAATTAGCTGCAATGGGTGTTGATAATGAAATATAGCAGAAAAGGCTAGACTTGTAAATTCCTTAATTATTAAAACTTTGACTTACTTAGCAATAGTTTAATAGCAACCTTATCAATAGGCAGCGTCATATTTTCCTCGGTTAATTCACTCAGCGGCACCCATCTTAAATGTTCGGCTGTACCTTTTGCATCAGCAACTTGTTCAGGCAAAAAATCAAATGCTTTTTCTTTAGCGATGATGGTTTCTGTTTTATCAGAATGCACTAAATAGTAAATTGAAATAATTTGATCGGTATTATTAAATGCTGAAATCTGAAAAAAATCGGTGGTGTAAAAATGTTCTCCTACGTTTATATGTAAATTAGCTTCCTCCATAAATTCTCTTGCTAAACCTTCTCTTGTCCCTTCGCCAATTTCCAAACCACCTCCGGGTAATTTTGTGATATAGCCTCCTCTTATATATTCGTCACTTACTAATAACCTTTCATGGCTATCAATTAATATCCCATATACCCTCACATTGAAAAGCGCCATAAAAAAATTATTTTAATTCAATACT
>CANETM010000062.1 GCA_947441205.1 Bacteroidota bacterium
ACAACTCTTCTAAAAAATGATCTGATGGTAGTCTAGCTTCCAAATCAAGGTCAATTTTTGCATCGGCAACAACTGCATTAACTAGTGTGGGAATGGAAGTGTATGCATGATACTGTGTTAATGTTAAATCATGAGAGCCCCCTATGATAACTACTTTTTTATTTTGTAAAAGTAATTCCGAAATAACCGTTCGCAAAGCGGCATAACTATCTTGAATAGATTGACCAATTTTTACATTACCCAAATCAGCTATGTTTACCTGAGCGTGCCAATAATATAAATTATAAAACGCAGCTCTAATCGCATCCGCTGCAGCATGACCATTTAATGCAAAACCAGCACCCCTGCATTCACCTGCCCCAATAATCACTAAATCGGCTTTAGAAATGTCTGGTAATTTACCCTGGTTAACACTAATGTGTTTGCCTAATTGAGTGTCCCTGTAGCCTTCATCCATGGATAAAAGGTCTAAATTAACAGGTTCTAAAAAGTCTTGAATTGACGACAATGACATGAAAATGAATTAAACTCTATTCCTTAAACGAAAAATCATACAACAAATTGCCTCAAATGGACCTAATCTTGGAATTTATAGCCAACTCCTCTAATTGAAATGAAATGTAATGGTTGTCGGGCGTCCTTTTCAAAATATTTTCTAAAATTCAGTATAAAATTATCAATGGTTCTCGTGTTTGGGAATACATTATACCCCCAAACTGTTTTCAAAATTTGCTCCCTTGATATAACCGTATTTTTATGGTCAATGAGCAATTTTAATAGCATTCCTTCTTTTTTAGTCAATGTAATTTTTTCACCCAAATGCGTAGTTGCTTCTAAGGAAACAAAGTCAAAATAATTACCAGAAAATTGATAGGGTTCCACATTTAATATGGGTACAAAAGAAGCGGCATTTGATTTTTGAATAAGTTTTGACACCCTTAATAAAAGTTCCTCTAAATTAAAGGGTTTAGTCATGTAATCATCTGCACCCAATTTTAAACCTTGTATTTTATTTGCACTTGTATTTTTTGCACTTAATATTAAAATGGGCGTTTGATTATTATTAAGCCTAACCATTTCAGTTATTGAATAACCATCTAATCCGGGCAGCATTACATCCAAAATAATTAAATCAAAATGAGCTTGTTCAATTTGTTGCAAGGCAGTAGGTCCATCAAATGCAGAACTTACATCGTAGCCTTCTAATTTTAAATTTAACTTTAAAGCATCGTGTAAATTCACTTCATCTTCAACCAATAAAATAGAATAATTAGACATACAATTATGAAAAATAAGTGAATGTAAATATACTTCCTTGGGGAGTATTGGCGGTTACTTCCAAGGATCCATGATGAAACCTTGCAATACGGTTACAAAGGTACAAACCAAGCCCAGTACCTTTTGTAGTTCTTGTATATTCAGCTCCAACACGATAAAATTTTTCAAATATTTTATCCTTATCGCTTATCGGAACACCAACACCTTCATCCATTACCTGCATTTGTATTTTGTCATTGTCCTGATGTAAATGAATAGTTACAAGCGAACCTACACTTGAATATTTGATGGCATTATCAATTAAATTATTAAGCAATAATTGTAATAAAACCGACTCCCCTTTTATTTGAATAGCTGGCTCAATGTAAGCTTGAAAATTTCTATCTGAGAAGCGGTTTTTGAAATTTTTGACCGTATTTTCAACTATAATGGATAAGTCAATCTCCTGGGTATTTGCCTTGTATTCACCCATATCAAGCTGAGAAGCTAATAAAATATTATTACACAAATTGTCCAACCTTTGTGTTTCTGATAAGGACACTTCAAGCATTTTCTTTTGCTGATCAATATCCAATGTTCTCTTTAATAAAGTTTCTAAATTTAATTGGGTTATGGCTATCGGCGTTTTTAACTCATGCGTAACCGCCATCATGAAATTTTGTTGCTGATTGGAATAACGAATTTGCTTTATTAATGAGCGATAAACATAAATAGCACCTAATAAAAATAAAAATAAAATAGTGAGCCCTTCGCCAATATACTGTTTATTTTTTCTCAGTTGAAAGTCCTGAATATCGTTAACTTTTTGCTTGATGGCAGGATCATTTGATTGAAAAGTCCCAAATTTTATATTTGCAATTTGATCATTTTGCTTAACCAATGCAATATACCACCATAATAATGCAGCAACCATATAGGCTAAAAATAACCAGTAAAATAGTCGAACAAATTGGAGTTTACTTATTTTTTGCAAGCGACTTATCATGGTAAAACTTTTTCAACTCTTATACCAGTTGACAAAATATTTTCAAGCGGGTCTTCGCGCATTGTATGCTCAAGAACGAATGTATATAACCCTTTACTGAAATGAATGGGCTCAGCACCTATCGGAATTCTTTGATCAAATATATCATCCATTCCAGTTCCTAGCCAACCTTTTTCGTCATCTGCTAAATTTAAATTTAAGGATTGTTTGGTGACTGATTTATCTGGTGCAATGGTATTAAGTTGAAGCCAAATATTTTTATAATTATAGGCATTGTGATGTCTTATCACAAAATATACTTTGTAGGCAGCACTAGTATCAGTGATTTCAAATTGATATTTGTTAGCTTGCTTGGAAGCCCAGTTATGTGTAGGGTAAATGGTATTTTGTTCATACAATTGCTTGGTTTGACAACCAGCCATGATGAGTATCAACATGAATAATGCTAAGCTTATGGATAAACTACTGCGCTGCATTTTATAAAACATTTAAAATTTGTTCTTTTGCCTTTTCCAATTCGTCCTTCATTAATATTACGGACTTTTGAATTTCGATATCATTCGCTTTTGAACCTGTAGTATTAATTTCGCGGCCCATTTCTTGTATAATAAAAGAAAGTTTTTTCCCTTTAGAAGGTTCTTTTTCTTTTAAAACATCCTTGAAGTAATTACAATGATTTGTGAGTCTTACTTTTTCTTCCGAGATATCAATTTTTTCGATATAATATATTAGCTCCTGTTCCAAACGGTTGTTATCATATTTATCGGCACCAACATGCTGTTCAAGTAATTTTGTAAGCCCCTCCCTTATTTTGATTCTTCTGTTAGGTTCATGAACGGCAATGTTCGCTTGTTGTGCTTCAATAGCAGCAACTCGTTCTAATAAATCTTTTTCAATTGATTTGCCTTCTTCAATTCGGTGCAATATTAATTGCTCAATAGCTACTTGCAACAAATCCGATATTGCTTTCCATTCCTGATCTGTTATAACTTCATTAGTAGAGGTAACAACATCGGGTAATTTCAAAAGCGTACTTAATAAATTCTCTTTTTCAATACCTAATTCATTTGCTAATTCAATGATTGGCTGATAATAGGATTTAGCTAATGCCGTGTTAATACTTACTGGCCTAGCTACCCCATTTGATTTAACTGAAATATTGCATTCAACACTACCTCTAAATAAACCTTCGTTTAATTTATTTCTTATTTCAATTTCATAAGGTTTAAGAAGCGATGGTATATTTAATCTTAAGTCAAATTGTTTACCATTTAATGACTTTACTTCAATTAAAATAGTCTTGTCATTATGGTTAATTTCCGCACGCCCATATCCTGTCATTGAATGCAACATAATATACCTTTATTTAGTGTTTAAAGGTATAAAATTATAAGTAAGCAAAGGCATTTTTTAAAAATCAATGCCCATAAAATTCTTCTTTTTTTGCTGGTACTGAATAAAATCAAAAGTATACAACTTTCCAGGTCTATGTGTCACTTCGGTTTCCATTTCATCAGTGTCATTTAAAAAGCCCATAGAAGCAAATTTTTTCCTAAAATTTCGCCTATCTAACTTGACATTAAGTATTGCTTCATATACATTTTGAAGTTGTCTAAGTGAAAATTTAACAGGTAATAAATTAAAGGCGAGCGGTTGCTCTTGAATTCGTTTTTGCAACCATTTAATACAAACCTCTAAAATAAGTTGGTGATCGAAAGCCATATCATTTACCTGGTTAACGGTATGCCATTTTAGCTCATTATCGTGCAATAAAAGTGAATGATGTTTGGTATTTAATAAAGAAGCATATACAGTGGTAACCACTCTGCCGCCAGGATGACGATCAGGTTTACTAAAAGTGTGCACTTGTTCCAAGAAAACATCTGACATGCCGGTTCTTTGTTTTAAAACCCTTAGTGCCGCTGAATCCAAATCCTCATTTGCATGAACTTTATCGCCTAAAAGTGACAATTTATCTTGATATTCCTTTAAATCACTCTTAATCAAGAGTACCATTAAAGAGTTTTGATTAAAACCAAAAATTACACAATCCACTGTTAAGGGTACTGGGGTATAGGAGTTAACTAACTCTTGGGCATCATTATTGTCCATAGCTATGTTATTAGCTATAACATGGTTGGGTTCAATCATAAGCAATTAAAATAATAGCAATCGAATACCAAAATACGAAATAAAAGAATAAAACAATTTGTAATTTAGCGGACATTTATCATCATGTATACAAAAGATCAAATAATAAGGCTTCAAGCTTCTACGAAGGAGTTCATACAGAACCCTGATAATATAGATATTATTGAACTTAGGAAATTATTAAAATTTCATGAATACCAATATTATGTTACAGCTCAGCCTTTGATTAGTGATTATGAGTATGATTCATTATACCAGTATCTTAAAAACTTAGAAACCGCAAATCCCGAGTTGATTGTAAATGATTCTCCTACTCAGCGAGTGGGAAATAGTTTAAATAATAGTTTTGAAACGGTTGCTCATTTGGTTCCTATGTTAAGTTTGGAAAACAGTTATAATGCCGAAGACTTGAATGACTTTCATAGAAAAGCATGCGAAGGGGCATTGTTAGATCATATTACCTATTGTGTTGAACCTAAGTTTGATGGCGCAAGTATTTCATTGATTTACGAAAACGATTTATTAGTCCGAGCATGCACAAGAGGTGACGGTGTTGCAGGAGAAGACATCACACAAAACATCAAACAAATAAAATCTATTCCCTTAAGTATTCCCATGAAAGCTATGGGTATACAACAAATGGAAATAAGAGGTGAGGTAATTATGAGCAAGAAGTCCTTTGATGATTTTAATGAAAAATTAAAAGCTAATAATATTGCTCCTTTAGCAAATCCACGTAACGCAGCAGCGGGAAGTTTAAGAATGAAGGATCCAAGAGAAGTAGCTAACAGAAATTTAGACGCGTTCATTTACCATATTAGCTACTATACCTTAATACAAAATGCGGTTGTTCCTGAATTATTAAAATCACATAGTGGGTCGCTGGAATTGCTTTGGAATATAGGTTTCAGGTCGCCACAAAAAGAAAAAAAAGTATTTTCAAATATACTTGGGGTAATTCAATTTTGCAATGAATTTGAAGTTGAACGTGACACTCTGCCTTATGAAATTGATGGCTTAGTGATAAAAATTAATGATTTCGCTTTGCAAGAAAAATTAGGCATGACCTCGCACCATCCAAGGTGGGCCATTGCTTATAAGTTTAAAGCACGCCAAGCAACAACCATATTAGAAAATGTAGAATTTCAAGTGGGTCGTACAGGCGCCGTTACACCTGTTGCAAAATTAAAAGCTGTAGCCATTGGAGGCGTAACCGTTTCAAGTATTTCAATGCATAACGAGGAATATATTAGAGAAAAAGATTTGCGTTTAGGCGATACCGTGATTATTGAAAGAGCCGGCGATGTAATCCCTCAAATTGTGCAATCCATCCCTACGCTTAGGAAAGGGAATGAACAAATAATCACCTTCCCAACCACTTGTCCCGTTTGTGATTATGCTTTAGAAAAAGAAGAAACAGAAGCAGTATGGCGATGCAATAATCCTTTATGTTCAGCACAAATTGTAGAAAGAATTATACATTTTGTGAGCAAGGATGCAATGGATATTAAAAGTTTTGGTGACGCTAATATTAGAAAGTTTTATGAATTAGGTTTACTTGAAAATATACCACAGATATATCATTTAAATTTTGATGTCATTGGAAACTTAGAAGGCTTTGGAAAGAAAAGTGTAGACAATTTAAAAGCCGCCATTGAGGCATCTAAAGAACAACCTTTATATCGTTTAATTTATGCACTAGGTATTCGTTTTGTAGGTGAGACAACTGCAAAAACAATTGCTTCACATATTCATCATATTTTAGATTTAGAAATTTTAACTGAGGAGCAATTGCAAGCCTATGATGATGTAGGTGTTAAAGTGGCAAAAAGTATTTATCAATATTTTCATGAAGAAAAAAATATTGCGCTTATAAAAGAATTAGAAGCATTGGGCTTAAATATGATACAAACCAATGCTACAGCGGTTGATGGAAATTTATCGGGTTTAAACTTTTTGTTCACAGGTACCCTTACACAATTAAAACGCTCCGACGCCGAAGCAATGGTAGAAGCACGTGGAGGACATATATTAAGTGGCGTGAGCAGTAAATTAAACTACTTAGTAGTTGGCGAAGACGCCGGCAGTAAATTAGAGAAGGCCAAAAAAATAGCTACCATTAAAATTATATCAGAAGCAGATTTTGTAGACTTGATTAACAAATAAGAAGCCAAATGCATTTTTGATTCTGAACTTTGAGTCATAGCGTAAAGAAATATATAAATTAGAACGTTAATAAAGTCTGCATGTCTGAGCACGAAGTGCGAGTTCAGACTTTTAGTTCTTATTTATATTTTTTAGCGACCATGACGATAGAGAAGAATAAAATGCATTTGGCTTCTTAAAAAAGTGAATAGACTTAAATAATCCCTTGAGCAGCCAAGTACTCTGCAATTTGCACTGCATTGGTAGCAGCGCCTTTGCGTAAGTTGTCACTCACAATCCACATATTCAATGTTTTTGCTTGTGTTTCGTCACGACGCAAACGACCTACAAAAACTTCGTCTTTTTCATGTGCCCACAATGGCATTGGATAAAACTGAGTAGCATTGTCTTGTTGAACCACTACACCAGGAGCAGCTGATAATTCAGCTATCAATTCATTTAAATCAAATTCATTTTCAAACTCCACATTAACACTTTCACTATGTCCGCCCATTACTGGAATACGAACTGTTGTAGCTGTTACTTTAATGGAATCGTCTTGCATAATTTTACAAGTTTCTTTTACCATTTTCATTTCCTCTTTTGTGTAACCATTTTCCAAGAAAACATCAATTTGAGGTATCGCATTTAAATCAATTTGGTATTTATAAGCCATTTCATCGGTACTCAATTTTTTTCCAGCACGCTCACCCATTAATTGATCAACAGCTTGCTTACCTGTACCAGTTACACTTTGGTACGTGCTCACGATAACACGCTTAATTTTATATTTTGCATGTAAGGGTTGTAAAGCAACAACCATTTGTATAGTGGAACAGTTTGGGTTAGCAATAATCATATCCTCGGCAGTCAACACATTTGCATTTACTTCCGGAACAACTAATTTTTTTGACGGATCCATTCTCCATGCTGATGAATTATCAATAACACGAATACCGGCAGCTGCAAATTTTGGTGCCCATTCAGTTGAGGTTCCTCCGCCAGCTGAAAATATAGCTACTGCAGGTTTTGCTGCAATACCATCTTCCATGCTAACTACTTTATATGACTTTCCTTTAAAAATTACTTCCTTACCTACTGATCGAGCAGAGGCAACTGGAATTAGCTCCGTTACTGGAAAATTTCTTTCAGCTAGTACTTGTAACATTTTTGTGCCTACTAGCCCAGTGGCACCAACAACTGCAACTTTCATTTGTTATATTTTAAACGTTTATATTTTTTTTCTTAGTCTTAGAAAAACAAAAAGCCTTCCTGGTTAAGGAAGGCTTCTGAGTATATTTATTCGCATACAAACAATCAGACCTTCCGCTTAGCGAGGTTTTTTAATTTGTTTTGTATGTTTATTTTTCATCATTGTGGAACAAAATTAATTGGATGTATTGATTTCACCAAATTAAACTAATTCAATATCAAAATTAACTAAGGAAACAAACGATTGTACGCGTTCTCTAATATCATCATGATTAATTTCTGTTAAACGCTGCGTACCAAATTTCTCAACGCAGAAACTTGCCATCGCACTTCCCAAAATAATAGCAGACTTCATGTTTTCAAATGAGAAATCTTTAGTTTTAGCTAAATGAGCAACAAAGCCACCAGCAAAGGTATCGCCAGCACCAGTTGGATCAAATACTTCTTCCAAAGGCAAAGCAGGAGCAAAGAATACTTGGTTATCATGAAACAATAATGCACCATGTTCACCTTTTTTAATGATTAAATATTTAGGACCCATTGCCATAATTTTTTTAGCCGCTTTTACTAAACTATACTCACCACTTAATTGACGTGCTTCACTATCATTAACTAATAAAATATCAACTAAACTTATGGTATGCAATAAATCATCTAACATGATTTCCATCCAAAAATTCATCGTATCCATCACGATTAATTTTGGACGATTTTTCATTTGCTTAATTACACTACTTTGTACACCTGGTACTAAATTACCTAACATTAAAATTTCACAATCTTGATAACTATCAGGAACAACAGGTTGGAAATTTTCCAATACATTTAATTGCGTGTCTAAAGTGTCACGCGTATTCATATCTAAATGATACTTACCGCTCCAAAAAAATGTTTTTTCGTCTTTCTTAATTTGTACCCCTTCTAAATTTACTCCTCTGTTTGTTAATGCATCC
>CANETM010000063.1 GCA_947441205.1 Bacteroidota bacterium
AAATGGGAATAAAAAAGAATACATACAAAAGAGGTACCCAACATAAAATGCCCGTATTATTAAAAGCAAGGTAGCTTAGTAAATACATAACAAATGGTGTTATGTATTTGAAGGATTTAATAAATGTAATCATACCTAAATGTAAGAATTTTTACATTAATGAAAAAAGCTGGCAATAAAAATTTATTCCACCGTTACTGACTTTGCTAAATTTCTTGGTTTGTCAACATCAATACCTTTATAAATACCAACGTAATAACTTAATAGTTGCAAAGGGATAACGCTTAACAACGGCGCAAACACCTCGTCAATTTCAGGTACAAACATGATATTGTCTGACATGGTTGGTAAAACGGTATCCCCAACTGTTGCAACTGCAATGACTTGACCCTTTCTTGCTTTAATCTCTTGAATATTAGACACTACTTTTTCATAATACATATCCTTTGTAGCAACAAATACGACTGGTAAATTTTCATCAACCAAAGCAATTGGACCATGCTTCATTTCAGCAGCAGGGTAGCCTTCGGCATGTATATAAGTGATTTCTTTTAATTTCAACGCACCTTCTAAAGCAATTGGAAAATTATATCCACGACCTAAATATAAAAAGTCGCTTGCGCCTTTATACTGTTGTGCGATACTTTCTATTTTAGAAGTATCTGTTAATATTTCTTTTACTTTTTCTGGTACCGATGCCAATTCATTTACCAAGTGTACATAACGTTCGTCGCTAATACTACCTTTTGCTTTAGCCATTTTTAAAGCCATCATACTTAATACAGCCAACTGTCCTGTAAATGCTTTGGTACTTGCTACTCCAATTTCAGGTCCAGCATGTGTGTAAGCGCCGGCATGTGATAAACGGGCAATGCTACTTCCCACTGCATTTACTACACCAAATATGAAGGCGCCTTTTTCTTTTGCACTTTCTAATGCTACTAAAGTATCAGCCGTTTCACCACTTTGTGAAATGGCAATAATTACATCACCAGGATGAATTACTGGATTACGATATCTAAATTCTGATGCGTATTCAACTTCAACTGGGATGCGACATAATTCCTCAATCATATATTCGGCCACTAAACCTGCATGCCAACTGGTTCCACAAGCCACAATCATAATACGCGATGCATTTGTTAAAGCATCAATGTGATTATCCACACCAGCCATCACAATTTGATGTTGATCATGCAGTAAACGACCTCTTAAACAGTCAAAAATCGTATCAGGTTGTTCAAATATTTCCTTTAACATGAAATGATCATAGCCACCTTTTTCAATGGCAGCCAATTCCATATCCAACTTTTGGATAAATGGAGTTTGTTTTTCGTTTCCTAAATTCTTTAAAATTAATTCATCTGCTTTTACAATCGCAATTTCATAATCATTTACATAAACCACTTCCTTTGTGTATTCAATAATAGGAGAGGCATCACTTGCTAAAAAGTGTTCACCTTTTCCAATTCCAATTACCAATGGACTTCCTTTACGAGCAGCAATAATGGTTTCAGGATCGTCTTGATCAATTAATAAAATACAATAAGCGCCCACAATTCTTTTTAAGGCAATACGCAATGCTTCCTCTAAGGTGCTTTTGTTATTGTCTTGAATGTCTTGAATAAAATTCAATAATACTTCGGTGTCTGTATCGCTCTTAAAAGTATAACCCTTACTAAGTAATTCTTTTTTGATTTGCGCATAGTTTTCAATGATACCATTATGCAACATAGCTAAACGTCCATTATTAGATAAGTGTGGATGTGCATTTCTATCCGATGGCTCACCATGTGTTGCCCAACGGGTATGACCAATGCAAATATGGGAGTGCATGTTTTTTCCAACTACTGCTTCTTCTAATTCTGCAACCTTTCCCTTTTTTTTATGTACTTGTAAATTACCTTCTTGAATAATTGCTACACCTGTGCTATCATATCCTCGATATTCTAAACGCTTTAATCCTTTTAATACAATTGGGTATGCTTCTTTTTGACCTATATAACCTACAATTCCACACATAATTTACAATTTGCTTATTATTGAATAATTTGGGCAAAAATATACATTAATAAGCAACTATATGTTAGTTAAGCACAATTTTGATTTTAATGAGGAATATAACTTAGAAGACGAACGTGTTATATTAAGACCTTTATCTATTCTTGACATAAATTCACTGGCGGAATATGTAAAGAACGAACCTGAGTTATGGAAATTTTCTTTGGTAGCTATTAATACAGAAGCCGATTTAAAAGCATATATAGCCTCCGCAATAGAAGCAAGAAATATTAAAACCGCCTATACATTTATCGTTTATGACAAAGCATCAAAAAGCATTGTTGGCAGTACTCGATTTTACGATATTCAATTAGCAAATGAAACGACACAATTGGGTTACACTTGGTATAGTAAAAAAGTATGGGGTACTGGGTTGAATCAGCATTGTAAATATTTATTATTACAATTTGCTTTTGAACAAATGAATTTTAAAAGAGTTGAGTTTAGGGCGGACAATGATAATAAAAGAAGCATTGCCGCTATGCAGAAAATTGGGTGTACGGTGGAAGGTGTTTTACGAAGTCATTTACCAAGGCCTGATGGAAGCAGAAGAGACTCGATTGTTTTGAGTATAACAAAAGAGGATTGGAATAATAAAGTAAAAGCCTTGCTTGAATCGCAGTTATCATAAATCATACGCTTTAATTTCGCATGATAAATAACTTTTAAAGTGATTATAAAAGTGTTCCCTGTAAGAAATAAAAGGCTAATCCAAAATAAATTAAAATAGCAGTTACGTCAACTAGGGTTGCTACGAATGGAGCAGATGATACTGCAGGGTCAGCGCCTAATCTTTTTAATAGTATTGGTAACATGGATCCAGTGATGGTTCCCCATATAACTACACCCACTAAAGTAAATCCAATGGTAGTGGCAATTAACATCCAATGTTCACCATAAAAACCTGGAGAAATCATATGCCAAACACTCACTCTAAAAAAACCAATAATGCCTAATACGACTCCTAATAATAAACCACTGATAATTTCTCTTCTTAATATTCTCCACCAATCTTCAATGGTGATTTCACCTACTGACATAGCTTGAATAATAAGGGTGGATGCTTGTGAGCCTGTATTACCGCCACTAGATAATATTAAAGGAATAAAAGTAGCTAGTATTAATACTTTTGCTAATTCTCCTTCGAAATAGCCCATGGCTGTGGCAGTTAACATTTCACCAAAAAATAAAACAACCAACCAAACAATGCGTTTTTTAAACAGTTTAAATATGGAAATATCTAAATAAGGTTCATTCAATGCTTCGGTACCTCCCATTTTTTGCATATCCTCTGAGAACTCTTCATTCGTTACCCAAAGAATGTCATCGATGGTTACAATTCCTAACAATACATTATTATCATCCACTACTGGAATCGCTGTACGGTTATTCATTTTAAATACTTGACTGGCATGTTCCTGGTCATCATACACATTCAATGCAACATAACGTCCGTCAATAATATCTTTTATGATTGCTTCTGGATTTTCAATAAGCACATCTCTAATTCGAATGTCATCAATCAAACATCCATTTTCATCAATAATATAAATTACATCAATGGTCTCATATTTCTTACCATATTTACGAATGTTATTTAATACTTGTGCTACCGTATAATGTTCATATACATAAACATAGTCGGGTGTCATCAAACGACCCACACTGTCCTCGGGATATCCTAATAATGATAAAGTTATTTTACGTTCCTCTGGGTCTAATAATTTTATTAAATCTCTAATGGCTGCTTTAGGTAGTTCCTCTAAAAAGTCGGTACGGTCATCCGGAGGTAGTTCATTCAAGATTTTAGCAGTCTTACGCGCCGGTAATTCCTTAATAATATCCTTTTGTTGATTGATGTCTAAAATTTTAAAAACACTCACAGCACGGTGCACAGTCATATTATCTATGATATGAGCTTCCTGTTCTGGAAATTCATTCACCAGTTCGACAACGTCGCTGATATTTTGTTCATCTAAAAATTCTTTTAAAGCTATTTCGTTATTTGCTGAAAGTACTTCTAAGAATAATTCTGATAAATTAACATCTTCTATTTTTAATTCTTCTGACATCGGGTGCAAGTTAAGAAAAATCCTAAGGATGCCCTATATTTAGGGCATGATTCTTCCATTCTTAACAATTGCTTCATCAAAAAATAGGGGTAGGGGTGTATTTACAACTGAACCCATTTTGGCGAATACAACAATTGAGATCGCGCCCGTTATTGTTGTTGATGCGAGTGGTCGTGAAAAGCTAGAAAAAACATTATTGTATGATTATATATTTGAATGGGGAGAAGATAGTAAAATGGCAGCGGTAGCATTGGGTTATATTTCTATTTACAATCATTCAAATCAGCCCAATTGCGCTTATGAAATGGATTTTGAAAATCAAACTATTTCAATAACAACCTTACAGGACATTGAACTTGGTGCTGAACTTTTTATTAATTATATGTGTCCAGAAGGACCATCTTCAGACCCGGTTTGGTTTGAACAACATTAAACCTCGAATAAAAAGGGTTGGCTAAAAAAATAGCTAAATAAAAATCACAATCTTAAAACATAACTAAACAAACTGGCATAGGAACACTGATACTGTTTCCTGTATTTATTAAATCGCCATTTGCTTTATTTATTTTATAAATAATAATATTATCGGTGTCTTGATTCGCCACCAACAACCAATTGCCGTCATTGCTTATGGTAAAATTTCTAGGCTTCTTTCCAAGTGTTGAAAACAATTTCAATTTTTGTTGATCTAATTTGCCATTAGCTAAAATTGGAAATTTTGCGATATTATTTTCCTCACCTCTATTGCTTGCATATAAGTAATTTCCATCAGGAGAAACATGAATGTCAGCACTCCCAGGTGAGCCTTTAAAATCGAGCTCATGCGTATAAACTGTTTGCATAAAAAGGGTATTACCTTTATCAAATTGGTAAACACTTATGCTTCCGCTAAGTTCCTCTATTACATATAAATACTTGCCATTTTTTGAAAATGTTATATGTCTTGGTCCTGCTCCAGGTTTTGAATTAATTGTTTTAGCAGTTGCGATATTTAAAGGGGTACTATTATTGCTGTTATAGGGATAAATTTTTACTTGATCCATACCTAAGTCAGGCGTTAATAAAAAATCACCATTAGGTGAAAAAAAGGCACCATGAACATGTGCTTTTTCTTGCCTAATTGGATTTATACTTTTACCATTATGTTGAACAAATTGTTGTGCATTTGAAATAAGACCATCTGCAAATCGATGAAATTGGGTAATGCTGCCACCAGTATAATTAGCAACAAAAATATTGCGTTCATCAGGACTTAAAGTAATATAACATGGGTCTGCTGACTTGACCGATTTTAATTGTAATAAATCAAGCTTGTTGTTTTTAAATGAATAGGCTGCAATCATTCCATCCTTCGTTTCATTCACGGCATAAACAAATTGTTTGTCCTTTGTAATCGTCAAGTACTCGGGATTGTTACTGCCATTTGTATGACTTAATTCAATTGCTTTCCCAGTAGTTGTATCAAAGTTAAAAACATAAATACCCTTACTTCCACTTTGAGTATAAGTGCCAATTAATAAATTTGCACTAAGTGCTTTTGCGTTCGCAATGGGTGTTTGAGAAATCGCATTTAAATTAAAAAATAATGCAATGACCCCTAAAAAAATACTATTTATAAAGGGCATAAATTTAATTTAAGCAACATTGATTATTGGTATACTCTGACATAATCCACTTCCATTCGGCAAGGGAAAATATTATTGTCAATCGTATTGCCACCCATATTTCCTCCAATGGCTAAGTTGAGTAATAAAAATTGGGGTGCATTAAATGGATAATAATTTGATCCTTTCCCTTCATTTGGCGAAGTGTAATAAAGTGTACCATCCACAAAAAATTGAATATAATCTTTTGACCACTCCATTTTATAAATATGGAAATCTTTAGAAACCCCATCAATTGTTGTTTTATTAGTTCGTTGTGTGCCTAAAGTCCAGTTGTTTAGTTTAGAATGAGTAGACCAATGTACCATATCCTGTTCCTTTCCTACATGTTCCATGATATCAATTTCACCACATGTCGGCCATCCAACCGTAGTAATATTATCACCTAACATCCAAATTGCAGGCCAAGTTCCAACTCCTTTTGGTAGTTTAGCTCTAATTTCAAATCTTCCATATGTCCATGATGATTTTCCTTGTGTAAGTAACCTAGCTGAAGTATAATTTTTTCCACCTTTACTTTCATTTCTTGCTTCAATAATTAAATTACCATTTTCAATTCTTGCATTGGTGGCATCACTCGTATAATACTGTGCTTCATTATTACCCCATCCATTTGAGCCTGTTCCTATATTATACATCCATTTTGTTGTGTCAGGCGTTGATCCGGTATTAAATTCGTCAGACCACACCAATTTTTTTACTGTATCTGTTGCAGGTGGAGTTGTTGGATTTGTCGGATTTGTGGGTGAAACAGGATCTGGAGGTGTAACTGAGCTAGGTGCTTCTTTTTGTGCACAAAACGAAAGAGATAGAATTGATAATATTGCAGTTAGGGGTAGCAAGCGCATAAAAACAATTGTTTGTTGAGTAATTGTAATCGTATTTTGTACAAATTAAGCAAAAAAATCCTTTTTTGTTGGGTATTTTATAAAAGGGTCGTAAATTTGTGTCATGAATTTAAACAATCATATCCATCATCAACATTTGCTATCCATTGGGTAAGCTATGGGATGTAGGTATGTAACTATATTTAACCAAAGGGCTTACTATTTAGTAAGCCCTTTTAATTTATAACTATAACTAATATATAAAGTAGTATGCGATTAAAATTAGCAATTCAGAAATCAGGAAGACTCAATGAGGATTCAATGCGTTTGTTGAAGGAATGTGGCATTGATATTGGGAATGGGGTAAACAAATTAAAGACGGATGCTACTAATTTCCCTTTGGAACTTTTCTTTTTGAGAGATGATGATATTCCTCAATATGTAGAAGACGGAGTAGCCGACATTGGATTTGTTGGTGAAAATGTTGTGTATGAAAAAGCGAAAAAGGTGGAGGTGACCTATGAGCTAGGATTTGGAAAATGTCGCTTGAGTTTTGCAGTGCTAAAAAGTGAAGAATTTACGGGTCCACAATTTTTAGCTGGAAAAAAAATTGCAACCAGTTATCCAGTTTTAGTACAAAAATATTTGGATGAAAATAAGGTGAAGGCTGAAATTCATGAAATTAGTGGTAGTGTTGAAATTGCGCCAGGAATTGGACTTGCAGACGTAGTTTGTGATTTAGTAAGTAGTGGTTCAACCTTATTTATGAATGGATTAAAAGAGGCAGACACCATTTTAAAGTCGCAAGCAGTGCTGATTAAGCATAAAAATTTCACAAGCGAACAACAACAAATATTAGACCGTTTATTGTTTCGCATGGAGTCGGTTAAAAAAGCAAAGAAAAATAAGTATGTTTTATTAAATGCGCCCAATGAGCAATTAGAGAAAATTATTTCTTTGTTACCAGGCATGAAAAGTCCTACCGTATTGCCATTGGCTACACCAGGCTGGAGTAGTGTTCATAGCGTAATTCAAGAAAGTGACTTTTGGGATATGATTGAGCAGTTAAAAAATGCAGGAGCAGAAGGTATTTTAGTGATTCCAATTGAAAAAATGATATTATAATGATTCAAGTATTTAATCAACCAAAGCAAAAAGATTGGGCTGCACTTTTAGCAAGACCCAATTTTAGCGCGCGCGAATTATTGCCTACAGTTCAAGCAATTATAGACGAAGTGATTAGGAATGGAGATAAAGCACTTTTCGAATACACTAAGCAATTTGATAAAGTGCAATTGAAAAGTATTGCATTAGATGAAAAAATTAAATCAAATGCTGAAGCATTATTGTCTAGTCCATTGAAAGCAGCTATCCAAATAGCTAAAGGAAATATTGAAAAGTTTCACCAAGCTCAATTGCAAAAAATGGATCGTATCGAAACTATGCCTGGTGTGTGGTGCTGGAGAAAGTCGGTAGGAATTGAAACAGTAGGTATTTATATCCCCGGGGGAACAGCACCCTTATTTTCGACCGTTTTAATGTTGGGTATTCCTGCAAAAATAGCAGGCTGTAAAAATATTATTTTATGTACGCCTCCGAGTAATGATAAAGGTGAAATACATCCGGCCATTATTTATGCTGCAACACTTGTTGGTGTCACACATATTTATACAATTGGTGGAGTGCAAGCAATAGCAGCAATGGCCTATGGCACAGATACGGTACCTAAAGTGAATAAAATTTTTGGACCAGGAAATCAATATGTGACTGCAGCTAAGCAATTAATTCAACAAGCAGGAGTGGCCATTGACATGCCTGCAGGGCCAAGTGAGGTTTGCGTTTGGGCCGACGATACGGCAATACCTGCATTTGTTGCTGCTGATTTATTATCACAAGCTGAGCATGGTATAGATAGTCAAGTATTATTGGTGGCAACTAATGAAAAAGTAGTCGCTAATGTACAAGCTGAACTGGAATTGCAATTGGCACAATTATCTCGAAAAGACATAGCTGCTAAAGCCTTGGAAAATTCAAAAGCTATTATTTTGAACAATAATATTGATGCTTTGTTATTGATAAATCAATATGCGCC
>CANETM010000064.1 GCA_947441205.1 Bacteroidota bacterium
GGTGTTTATAGGCAATTATTCACCTGAGTCAGTTGGAGACTATGCTAGCGGAACGAATCATACATTACCTACAAATGGTTATGCACATGCTTATAGTGGGGTGAGCGTTGACAGTTTCGTTAAAAAAATTACCTTTCAGCACTTAACGGAAAGAGGATTGGTAAATATTGGACAGTCTGTAATTGAAATGGCCAATGCAGAAAGCTTAGATGCACATAGTATTGCAGTGGAAGTGAGATTAAAAGATATTAAATCAAAAATGTAGATTATGCAATTTGATATTAAAAAAATAGTTAGACCAAATATTGATAAGTTAAAACCCTATTCATCGGCAAAGGATGAATTTAGTGGAGAATCGCGTATTTTATTAGATGCCAATGAAAATAGTTTGGGGTCGCCTTTAACTAAATGGTATAACCGATATCCAGATCCTTATCAAAAAGAGATTAAAGAAAAGTTAGCGTTCATTAAAAAAATTCCATCTTCTCAAATATTTTTAGGAAACGGTAGCGATGAAATTATTGATTTATTATTTCGTGCATTTTGTGTGCCAGGTAAGGATAATATCATTATTTGCCCACCTACCTATCCAATGTATGAAGTTGGTGCAAACATTAATGATATAACTATTCAATCTGCACCTTTATTGCCAGATTTTCAATTGAATGTTGCCCATATTGAGCAATTGGTGAATGATAACACAAAAATTATTTGGATCTGTTCGCCTAACAATCCCACAGGTAATTCATTGGATAGAATAGATATTGAAACAATTTTAAACCATTTTAATGGTTTAGTAGTAGTGGATGAAGCCTATATCAACTTCTCAAAACAAAAATCCTTTGTTCAATCATTGGAGGATTATCCAAACTTAGTGGTATTGCAAACACTAAGTAAGGCTTGGGGTTTGGCAGGCTTAAGGGTAGGAATGTGTTTTGCCAATGAAGCCATTATTGGTTATTTAAATAAAGTAAAACCACCTTATAATATTAGTATAGTAGCGCAAGAATTGGTATTAAAAGCATTGGATGAAGTTGGGCAGGTAAATGATATGATTCAGCACTTAGTTGAAATGCGAATAGCGCTTGCGGAGGTTATAGCATCTATGCCACATGTCCAAAAAGTATATCCATCGGACACGAATTTTTTATTGGTTAAAATACCACAGGCTACCCAATTGTATCAATACTTATGTACCAAAGGTATCATATTAAGAGACCGATCTAGCCTTCAAAATTGTGAAGACAGTGTGCGTATAACAGTTGGTAATGAGAGGGAGAATACCGAACTTGTCGACGCAATGTCAGCATGGATTGAAAAAACATTTCCATCTTAATTTACTAACAAAAAGCAATTCATATATTTATCATTAACAACCTTAATTCATAAACCATTATCAATTATTCAAATGAAAACAATTAAAAACATTTTTTTTATTGCGTTGTTGGCAGTTACTGCACAATCACAAGCGCAAAATAATGCAGGTTTGAAATTGCCTAACGGGTTTAAAGCAACTTTGTTTGCAGATACCATTGGCAGTGCAAGGCATATTACCATTACTCAAAACGGTGTTTTGTTTGCCAAATTAATGTACCCTAATAAAGCGGGTAAAAGTATAGTTCGTTTAGAAGATGCAAATAAGGATGGTATTGCAGATAAAACTACAGGTTGGGCAAATTATGGTGGCACAGGTATTTTTGTGAGAGGTAAAAACTTATATGCAACATCGGATAATGATGTGTATTTATATCAATTAAATGAGAATGATGAAGTAGTAAATCCATTATCACCTAAAACTATCGTAAAAGGTTTAATTGCAAGAAATCAACACGCATCAAAATCAATCACATTAGATGGTCAAAATAATGTGTATGTAAATATTGGAGCTTATTCAAATGCATGTCAAGAAAAAGACAGAAACCCAGGTTCAAAAGGCATGATGCCTTGTCCTATTTTGGATTCTGCAGGGGGTATTTGGAAATTTGATGGCAGTAAAGAAAATCAAGTTTATGGTGATGGCAAAAGATATGCAACTGGTTTAAGAAATGTGGTAGGCTTGGATTGGAATACGGCTACGAATTCATTATTTGTGACGCAACATGGTCGTGATCAATTAAATAGTTTCTATCCAACCTTATATAACGATGCGCAAAATGCTGAATTGCCTGCTGAAACAATGTATGAGATGAAGGAAGGAGATAATGCAGGCTGGCCGTATGTTTATTATGATCCTTATCAAAAGAAAAAAATTCTTTCTCCTGAATATGGTGGTGATGGTAAAAAAGAAGGTGGTGAAAATGCAATCAATCCAACCGCATTTTTTCCTGCACACATGGCCCCGAATGCATTGTTGTTTTATACAGGAAATCAATTTCCTGAAAAATATAAAAATGGTGCATTTATCGCATTCCATGGTTCATGGAACCGTGCTCCATTGCCACAAGAAGGATATTTCGTAGCATTTGTACCATTTAAAAATGGTAAGCCAAGTGGCGAATGGGAAATATTTGCAAATGGATTTTCAGGATTGAAAGGTGACGAAAAAGTAAAAAATCCTCGTAATGCAAAAGCGAGACCATGTGGTTTGGCGCAAGGCCCTGATGGATCTTTATATGTTAGTGATGACAATAAAGGTTCTATTTTTAAAATTACATATGCTCCATAAAATGAAAGTAAAATATTATAAATACTGTTTTATTTTTCTCTTCATATGTGCCTTTTCAAATTTAGTAACAGCACAGGATTTAGTAAAGGGGAAAAAAATATATGCAACCCGATGCTTAGTTTGTCATCAAGCCGATGGTGGGGGTGTGCCAAATATGAATGCACCTTTGGATGGCGCTAGCAATGTGGTAGGTAATAATATTTCAAGATTAGTGAGCATTATTAAATATGGCTATAATGAAAAAGTAGCATTGGATGGGTTTTATTATAGTAATGCAATGACTGCTAATCCTGATTTAACGGATGCTGATATTGCTAACGTATTAAGTTATATAAGAACAAGTTGGACTAATAAAGCATCTAAAATTACTTTAGCACAGGTTCAGGTTGTAAAAAGGAAAAAGTAAAAAATAATAAGTCGCATTAAAATCGAATATGAAACCAATTTTATTTATAGACAGGGATGGCGTTATTTTAGAAGAGCCTAAAACGGATTACCAAATTGATGCCATTCAAAAAACAAGCTTTGTTCCTGGTGCTATTACTAGCTTGGGTAAAATTGCCACTTCATTTGGTTTTCATAAAGTAATGGTAACGAATCAAGATGGATTGGGTACTACAAGTTATCCAATGGAAACTTTTGAGCCTTATCAATCATTAATGTTGCGCACATTGGCTGGCGAAGGATTTGTATTTGATGAAATTTTCATTGACAGCACTTTTGCAGATGATCATAAACCAACCCGAAAGCCAGGTATAGGAATGTTAACTCATTTATTGAATAATGATGATTTTGATATTAATAATTCGTTTGTTATTGGTGACAGATGGAGTGATATTGCACTAGCAAAAAATATAGGGTGTAAAGCTATTTATTTGAAATCACCATTACATAATTTGACACCAGAACAAGAATTGGAGTTAAGACCACACATTGCTTTTGAAACTGAAAATTGGTTTGATATATATAGTTTTTTAAAACTAGGCTTAAGAAAAGTATCCCATAAACGAAATACTAAAGAAACTAAAATTAATGTTGAGCTAAATTTAGATGGTAAAGGAGATGCAAAAATTGAAACAGGATTAGGTTTCTTTGATCATATGTTGGAACAAATTGCTCGTCATGGTGCTTTGGATTTAAATATTAAGTGTGAAGGTGATTTGCATATTGACGAACACCATACTATTGAGGATGTTGGTATTGCATTAGGGGAAGCGTTTGCATTAGGCTTATTAGATAAGAGAGGAATGGAGCGTTATGGCTATGCTTTACCAATGGATGAAGCAGAGGCGAAAGTTTTAATTGACTTTGGTGGTCGAAATTGGATTGTATGGGATGCTGAATTTAAGCGTGAAAAAATAGGAGAAATGCCTACAGAAATGTTTTTTCACTTTTTCAAATCATTTAGCGATGCTGCAAAAGCCAATTTGAATATAAGTTGTAAAGGCGATAATGAACACCATAAAATAGAAGCCATTTTTAAAGCCTTTGCAAAATCCATTAAAATGGCAGTAAGACGCAATCCAGATAGTGACGCTTTACCTAGTACAAAAGGGGTTCTTTAAGACACTAACGGCCGGTAGTTTAGTATTTTCCTTGAATTACTGGGCGTTTAGATTTTTTTGGAGAGGAAACGCCAAAGCGTTAAATTTGTACCTGTTAATAAAACAAACATGATTAATTCAAACAATATTTGGTGGTGGCATACAAACTCCGTTGGGGTATTGTAATGACATAGCTATTATTGTCAAAATATACATAAACCCCGACATACCATGTCGGGGTTTATTTTTTTAGCAAAATGAATTGATATAATTATAAAGAAAGAATTTAGAAAAGACAATGCAAAAAAAGCAAATAACAACAAAGGTCACAAGAATGCTGGCCGATACTTACACTCCAGTTGGTATCTATCTTCGTTTGAGAGATCGATTTAGAGATACTATTTTGTTGGAAAGCACAGATTCGCATGCTTCTGAAAATAGCTATTCATTTATATGTGTGAATGCCATTGGTGGAATTGAAATTTCTTCCTTAAATGAAATTGAATATAAGTACCCAAATCAAGATCCCGAAAAAGAAACCATTCAAAATGTACATGCTGCCCCCGATCGAATTTGGGCTTATATGCAACAATATGAAATGATTGGGCAGGAAGTAAAAGAAGTGGCATTTGCGCAAGGTCTTTATGGTTATACAGCTTATGATGCGATTCCTTTTTTTGACACCATTCAATTTAAAGAAGGAGCACCTTTGGTGCCTTTGATGCGTTATCGTTTATATCAATACGTAATTGCTTTTAATCACTTTAAAGACGAGATTTTTATTTGTGAAAATAAATTAGAAGGAATTGATTCAGAATTTGATGCATTGGTTTCCTATATTAAGAGTAAGGATGTCCCTCAGTATCCATTTAGTTTAGTTGGAACTGAGTCGTCCAATTTTACAGATGAGGCCTATCGTGAAGCGGTTAAAAAGGGCATACAACATTGTATGAGAGGTGACGTTTTTCAAATAGTTTTAAGCAGACGTTTTCAACAATCATTTAAAGGTGATGAGTTTAACGTTTACCGTACCTTAAGGAATATTAATCCTTCTCCTTATTTATTTTTCTTTGACTATGGTGATTATAAATTAATGGGTTCATCGCCTGAAGCGCAAATTATTATTAATAATGGCAAAGCCATCGTGCATCCTATTGCCGGCACTTTTAAAAGGACAGGTGACGAAATCGTCGATGCAAATATGACACAAAAGTTATTAGACGATCCAAAGGAAAATGCAGAGCATGTGATGTTGGTGGATTTAGCACGTAACGATTTAAGCAGAGTTTGTACTGAAGTAGGCGTAAAGCAATATCGTCAAGTTCATTATTACAGCCATGTGATACATTTAGTCAGTGAAGTGGAAGGTATGGTTGAGGACGGCGCTAATCCTTTTCACTTGATTGCAAAAACTTTTCCAGCAGGCACATTGAGTGGAGCACCTAAGTTTAAGGCAATGCAAATTATTGACGCCATCGAGCCTACTAAACGTTCCTATTATGGTGGCTGTATCGGGTTTGTTGGATTTAATGGCACTTGTAACCAAGCCATTATGATTCGTACTTTTTTGAGTCAACAAAATACGCTTACTTATCAGGCTGGAGCAGGGGTAGTAGCTGCTAGTGTTCCTGAAAGTGAATTACAGGAAGTGAATAATAAATTGAATGCATTAAAAACAGCAATGGTATTAGCTGAAAAAATTCACGATTAAATAACAGGATTAATGAAAGCAAAATTCATTAATCATTAATCGAAAAAATAAAAAAGAAGAAATGAAAATATTAGTTTTTGATAATTACGATTCTTTCACCTACAACTTGGTACAGTTAATTAAAGAAATTGCTACTGATGCAAAAGTGGAAGTATTTCGTAACGATGAAATTCCATTGGAGCAGGTAAAGGGTTATGATAAAATTTTATTATCTCCTGGTCCCGGTATTCCATCGGAATCAGGTTTATTATTGCCATTGATTAAAGAGTATGCAGCAACTAAATCAATTTTCGGCGTTTGCCTGGGACAGCAAGCAATAGGCGAGTCCTTCGGTGGAAGCCTAAATAACTTAACTAAGGTTTATCATGGTATCGCAACATCAATTCATTTAACAAATTCATCAACCTTATTTGAAGGATTACCAAATTCATTTAGTGTAGGCCGTTATCATAGTTGGGTAGTTAATGAAAATGATTTACCATCTGATTTAATCATAACATCGAAAGATGACGATGGATATATAATGTCATTGGAGCATAAAACTTATGATGTAAAGGGAGTACAGTTTCATCCTGAAAGTGTATTAACACCTGATGGCGCTAAAATAATTTCGAATTGGTTAAAAAAATAAAATGAACGACATTTTAAACAATTAAAAATGAAAAAATTATTACAATATTTATTTGAACATAAAACTTTAACAAGGGAAGAGGCAAAAGAGGTTTTAGTTCAAATTTCACAAGGTGTTTACAATGAACATGAAGTAACTTCATTTGTAACCGTATTTTTAATGCGTAGTATAACCATCGAGGAATTGATGGGATTTAGAGATGCGTTATTGTCCCTTGCTGTAAAGGTTGATTTAGGTGTTGATAATGCTATTGATATTGTTGGAACTGGTGGTGATGGAAAAGATACTTTTAATATTTCAACACTTGCATGCTTTATTGTAGCAGGTGCTGGGCAACCAGTAGTAAAACATGGCAACTATGGTGCTTCTAGTGTGAGTGGTTCATCAAATGTGATGGAGCAATTGGGCTATACTTTTAAAAATGATCAATCACAATTAAGTAAGGAAGTAAAGGAAGCGGGTATTTGCTTTTTGCACGCTCCATTGTTTCACCCCGCTTTAAAAACGGTTGGGCCTATTCGACGAAATATTGGGGTACGTACCTTTTTTAATATGTTAGGTCCCATTGTTAATCCAGCGCAACCTAAGTATCAATTGATTGGGGTTTATAATTTAGAAATGGCAAGAATTTATAATTATGTATTACAAAGTTTAGGTAAAGAGTTTACTTTAATTAATAGCCTAGACGGTTATGATGAAATTTCATTGACATCCGATACTAAAATTGTAACCAATAAAGGAGAGTTTACAATGTCACCATATGCATTAGGAAAGAAAAGAGTTATGCAAAAGGACTTGAGTGGAGGAGCTACTGTAGAGGAAGCTGCAACAATTTTCAAAAATATTATTCAAGGTAAAGGTACTTGGTCACAAAATGCGGTTGTATTAGCAAATGCCGCAATGGCTTTGAACCTTACAGGTAAATATGAAAATTATGAAGCTGCTTATCAAGCAGCCATAAAAAGTTTAGAGTCGGGTGCTGCCAATAATTGTTTACAAAAATTAATAAGTCTGCAATAATGAGCACGAATATTTTAGCAAAAATTGTGGAAACTAAGTTCGGAGAAGTTGCTGAGCGTAAATTGCAAATTAGTATTGCTCAATTGGAGGCAATGCCTTTATTTAAACAAAAAGTATATTCTTTAAAATCTAATTTATTAGATACCTCAAAAACAGGAATTATTGCTGAGTTTAAAAGACAATCTCCTTCTAAAGGAATTATCAATGCATTTGCAAATGTTACAGAAGTGACCACTGCGTATACTCAGTTTGGTGCAGCAGGTGTATCGGTATTGACCGACGGTCCTTATTTCGGTGGCAGTTTGGATGATTTGTCATTTGCTGTTCAAAATAGTATTCCAGTATTACGAAAGGAGTTTATTATCGATGAATTTCAAATTATAGAAGCAAAGGCTTATGGCGCATCAGTTATTTTATTAATTGCATCATGTTTAACGCCTGCTGAAACCAAGTCCTTTGCAATAGCAGCCAAGAAATTAGGTATGGAAGTTTTATTAGAGTTGCACGATGAAACAGAATTATCACATATTTGTGATGAAGTTGATTTTGTGGGCATTAATAACAGAAGCTTAAAATCCTTTGAGGTAAATATTGAACATTCGCTAAAATTAAAAAATTTATTGCCACAAGGAAAATTGAGTATTGCGGAAAGTGGAATTTATGATTTAGAAACTTTTAAGTTGTTAAAAAAAGAAGGCTTTGATGGATTTTTGATGGGTGAGTATTTTATGAAACAAGAAAATCCCGCAAAAGCATTTGAGGAATTTAGTAAACTAATTAAATAAGCAAATACTATATAAATAATGTCAGATAAGTTGCAAATAAAAGTATGTGGAATAACGGATATTAATCAAGCTATTGCTTTGGAAGCGATAGGCGTTGATTATATTGGCTTTATTTTTTATGCACCTTCAAAA
>CANETM010000065.1 GCA_947441205.1 Bacteroidota bacterium
CCGAGAGTTTGTGAGCATGCCCACTTGAAGTATGTGCCATTAAGCTTTTAGATTGGAGAACAAAGTTTATAAAAATTATATAAACAAAGTGTATTCGGAGGCAAGTATTTTAATAAATATTTTTTAGTACTGCATATTTGCAGTTTTCGGAGTTTACTAAGGCTTGTAAGTACCAAACATCTCCTCAACAGCTTTAAAGCGGTAATCAAAAATTCCTTGCAATTGCTTTTTTACTAAAATCAACTGAGCTATGTCGCCTAAAAAACCAAGTGGAATTTTATAATGTACAATATCTTCCATACAAACGCCACCTGGAATGGCTTTAAAATGATGTTGATGATGCCAAAGACTATAGGGACCAAAACGTTGTTCGTCTACAAAATACTTCCCTTCTTGCACATGTGTAATTTCGGTCATCCAATACATGGGTATGCCTAATAATGGACTTACCGTATATTCAATTATCTGACCTGGGTACATTTTTTCGCCATGGTGTTTACTGATAATATTAAACCCCATGTGACTAGGTGTAATTTTTGCTAAGTTGGCTGGACTACTGAAAAAATCCCATGCTTGGTCTAAGCTAATGGGTAAATTTTGGATGGTGTGAAGGCTATAAACTTTAGACATATATTTATAACAAGTTAAAGGCGTTTTTGTTGTGTATATTAGCCCGAAAGCCTTTAATTTTATAAAATGATAAGCAAACTACAGCAAGCAGAGGCTTTTGAAGCTATTTATGAAGGTTTAAATGAACAACAAAAAATGGCAGTGGACACGATTGAAGGCCCTGTCATGGTTATTGCAGGACCTGGAACTGGAAAGACGCAGATTTTAGGTGCAAGAATTGGTAAAATACTTTTGGAAACAGATACAGCTCCTGAAAATATACTTTGTTTAACCTATACCGATGCAGGTGCTATTGCGATGCGGAAGCGATTGATCAATTTTATAGGAAGTAGTGCATACAAGGTTAACATTTCGACATTTCACTCCTTTTGTAATGATATCATACAAGATAATTTATCCTTATTTGATAAAACTTCTTTAGATCCAATATCAGAATTAGAAAAAATAGAACTGCTTAAGAAATTAATTGATGGATTTGATAAAAACAATCCATTAAAAAGATATCGTGGCGATATTTATTATGAAATGAGCAACTTATCAAAGTTGTTTAGTGCAATGAAAAAAGAGGGTTGGACACCCACCTACCTTATTGAGAAAGTAGAGGATTATATCAAAGAAATCCCTTTTAGAGATGAATTTATTTACAAAAGAAAATACAAGCAATTTGAAGCGGGGGACTTAAAACAAGGACAGGTAGATGCAGAGATGGAAAAGATGGAAAAGTTAAAAGCTGCCATTGCTTGTTTTAATGTTTACCAACAATTAATGAAGGATAAAAATAGGTACGATTTTGACGATATGATTAATTGGGTAATTAATGCTTTCAAAGAGAATAAAAAAATATTAGCGCAATACCAAGAAAGGTTTTTATACATATTAGTTGATGAGTTTCAGGATACAAGTGGAACCCAAAATGAACTAGTACAGTTATTAGTAAATTATTGGGAGCAGCCTAACTTATTTGTTGTTGGAGATGATGACCAAAGTATATTCAGATTTCAAGGAGCTAACGTTGAAAATATGTTGTATTTTCAAAATCAATATGCGCAAGATATTTTAACAATTGTACTTGAAAATAATTATAGGTCTACACAGCCCATTTTAGATGCATCTAGTATTGTCATTAATAACAATCAAGAGCGTTTGGTGAATAAAATTAAAGGATTAGAGAAAAAATTAATTGCGTCGAATCCTGAAAATTTAATCAACCCTGTTGAACCAAACGTAATCGCATATCAAGTGCCTTCGGATGAAATGATTGATATTACGGAACAAATTGTGAGTTTAATAAATAATGGAGTTGCGCCAAATCAAATAGCCGTATTATACAAGGAGCATCAATATGGTGAAGAGATTGCACATTTTTTAATGCAGAAAAAAATACCCGTATTTACAAGACGCACAGCAAATTTGTTAGACCAAATATTGATAAAACAAATTATCACGATTCTAGATTATTTAAATTGCGAATTAGACCAACCCTATGAAGGTGCAAATTTACTTTTTGAAATTTTACACTTTAAATGGTGGAAAATATCTCCCATCACGATTGCAAAAATTACAGTAGAAGCCAATCAATTAAAATATGGCAACTCAGAAAATGCATTTAGAAAAGTATTAGTTGATAAAACACTACAAGTTCAAGGAAGTTTGTTTCAAGAAGGCGGCGTGCCTGAATTAGCAAAAGCGGTTCAAGTACTTGAATCCCTCATAAGTGAAGTTCCTAATGTGACCCTATTAAATTTAATTGAACAAATTTTGCAAAAGACAGGCATAATACAAGCCGTATTGCAGTCACCTAATAAAGGATTTGAGTTAGACGTTATTACCAAATTTTTTGATTTTATAAAAGAGGAAACGCACAAAAGGCCAAGCTTGCATTTAAAAGACTTAGTTGAAATGATTGCGCTTATGCAAAAAGAAGGCATAAGGCTTTCTTTACCTATAACCACAGGAGGTGAAACGGGCGTTAATTTATTGACGACACATGGCAGCAAGGGTTTAGAATTTGAATATGTATTTGTGGCGGGGACCAATGCGCATTTTTGGGAAAAGAAAAGATCAAGCAATAATACAGGATATACATTACCAGATTCGGTATTGAGTAGTTTGGAAAATGGAGATGATAAAGAAGAATTAAGAAGATTGTTTTATGTAGCCATTACAAGGGCAAAAAAACAATTACAAATTTCATATGCATTGAATAAAAACGATGGGAAGGTTGCAGAAGCAAGTCAATTTATTATAGAGCTTATGAATGACAGTAGCAATAACATTATAGACAAAACAATCACCGATGAGCTGAAAATGTCGTATAAATTATTACACTTACAGTCAACACAAGTTCCTGAAATAGGTCAATTAGAGGCAGACTTTATTAATCCAAGACTGGAAGCCTTTACTTTAAATGTTACCGCACTCAATAATTATTTGCAATGCCCATTACATTTTTACTACAATAGTTTGATTAAAGTGCCAGCTGGTAAATCAGAGGCTACAACATTTGGATCAGCAGTTCATGATGCTTTAAATAAGTTATTCAAAAAAATGCAAGAGCGTGATAATCTGTTTCCAAGTAAACAAGAATTAGTGCAGGACTTTGTTTATTATATGAATAGACATAGGGAGGCCTTTACCCAGGTTGAATTCAAAAATAAAAAAGAACATGGTGAAACAGTGCTAAATAACTACTATGATATGTATGTTGATTCCTGGAATAAAACGGTTACGACGGAATATCGCATAAACAATGTTGTTGTAAACGGCATTCCCTTAAAAGGGGCTATTGACAAAATTGAATTTAATGGAAAGCAAGTTGTGGTTATAGATTATAAAACAGGTAGTGTTGAAAATGCAAAAGATAAATTGATTGCCCCAAATGAAAAGAATCCAAATGGTGGTAATTATTGGAGGCAAGCGGTATTTTATAAAATTTTATTAAATCATCACCCAAAAAACTGGGAAGTAACGAGTGCTGAATTTGACTTTGTTGAACCCAATAAGAAAAAGCAATTTGAGAAAGTAACTATAACCATTAGTGATGCCGATATCACCACGGTTACGCAACAAATACAATCAGTTTGGGAAAAAATACAACAAAAGGACTTTTATACGGGTTGTGGAAAAGATGAATGTCATTGGTGCAATTTTGTAAAAAATAATGAGTTAACAGTGGCATTACATGAAATCCCAAGTGGGGATATGGAAGAATCTGATTAAGTTTGCATTCATGATGAAACCTACTGTAGGAATACTTTTTTTGTGCAAGACCTTAATAGCCATTTATCTGATTCAAGGTTTGGTGTCTTGTGCTAATATTGTACCCCCCATTGGTGGCCCAAAAGACACTATTCCAGCCTATCGCGTTTACGCTAAACCTAAGGATTCATCAACACAAATTCAGCCAAAGGAAATTATTATTGCATTTAATGAATACATAAATGTTACCAGTATTCAAGAAAATCTAATAGTTTCCCCTACCCTAAAAAATACACCTTTAGTTGAATCAAAATTAAATTCAATTCGAATTCGAATAAACGATTCATTGGCAACAAATACTACCTATCGTATACAATTTGGCAATGCAATAAAGGATGTAAATGAAGGCAATACAACAACCGATTTCTCATATGTGTTTAGCACAGGAGAAAATATTGACACTGGCAGGGTATATGGAACCGTTAATTTAGCTGAAACAGGAAACATAGATAGTACCTTAATTGTGGTATTACAACCCGCAGATAATGATACTGCCATTTACAAAAATCGACCTTTATATTATAGCAAAATAAGTGGTAAGGGTAAGTTTAGTTTTGATTTTTTGCCTTACAAAAAGTTTAATTTGTTTGTATTACCAAATGATTATACTAAACGATATGATGATAGTACCAAATTATTTGCCTTTTATAATTCACCAATAGAAATCAATAAACAAAAGGATTCAATTAGGTTATATGCTTTTCAAGCCTATCCAAAAAAAGAAAAAAAGAAACCAGTTAATAAAAATCAACTCAAACAAAACACTGCGTCTTTAAAATATACTAAAAATTTAGAAGGGAATGAATTAGATATATTGAATCCACTACAGTTAAGTTTTGAAACACCAATTCGCCTAATTGATAGTTTCCCTATTTTATTAACGGATACCTTTAATAATCCACTAAGCAATTATAACATCAAAATTGACAGTAATAAACCTAATACTGTTTTGATTGATTATCCCTGGAAAGCGAGTACGGCTTTTCATTTAATAGTTCCAAAAAATGCAATTAAGGATACACTCAATAATACTTTAATTAAAACGGATACTTTGTCCTTTATCACTAAAGCAAGTAACTTTTACGGTACCTGTTTAATAAGAATCAACGGATATGATCAATTTAAAAATCCAATACTTTTATTGACTCAGGATGAAAAGATAATGTTCAAATTCCCTATCATTCAAAATTTACTTAATATAGCACAATTACCTCCAGGCGATTATAAACTTAAAATACTAGCTGATGAAAATAACAATGGTAAATGGGATTCAGGAAGCTATGGTTATGGTAATGTAAACAAACAACCCGAAAGAGTAATAAACATTCAAACCAATTTAAATATTAAGTCTGATTGGGAGAATGAATTAAATATTAGCTTAAATAAGTAATTTTAGGCCCTACAAAATATGCAATTACCCTCCACTTTATTAGAAAATGCAGTAGCAGAATTTTCCAAGCTACCTGGTATTGGTAAAAAAACTGCCTTAAGATTGGTGTTGCATTTATTAAAACAAGAAAAAGGGATTACAACACAGTTTGGAGAAACCCTTCAAAAAATGCGAAATGAAATACAGTTTTGTGAAACCTGTTACAATATTAGTGATGGCAAAATTTGTTCAATTTGCACAAATACCGGCAGACAAAAAGACACCATTTGTGTTGTTGAAAACATAAGAGATGTGATTGCCATTGAAAATACACAGCAATTTCATGGAACTTACCATGTATTAGGTGGGATTATTTCACCATTGGATGGCATTGGACCCGAACAACTAACTATCGAAGCATTGGTTAAAAGGGTTCGTGACAATAAAGTTTCTGAACTTGTTTTTGCATTAAATCCAACCATTCAAGGGGATACCACCATTTATTATATTCAAAAAAAGTTATCTAATTATTCATGCAATATCACCACTATCGCAAGGGGTATTGCTTTTGGAGGCGAGCTTGAATATGCTGATGAAATGACGCTTGGTAAAAGCATTTCAAATAGGCAACCCATTCATCAATATATTAAATAGGTAAATTTATAATAATTACTTAATTTTGATGTTTAAACATTGACATTACCCATAACACTCTATTTATGAAAAATATTATTTTATCAACCATCGTTTTATTAATGAGTTCAAATGCAACATTTGCTCAAAAAGTTTTTGAAACTAAAACGGCGACGGTTCAATTTATATCAATTGATGATCGTGATATTGATGCTACCAACAATGAAGTGACCAGCAAGCTAGAACCTAATGGCAAGCTAACTTTCAGCATGCTTGCTAAAGGATTTCATTTTGAAATGAAAAAAATGGAAGAACATTTTAATGAAGATTATATAGAAAGTGATAAATTCCCTCAGGTTTTTTTTAATGGCCAAATCACGAATTTTAAAACCATCAATTTTAGCAAAAATGGCTCCTACCCTGTTACTGTAGTTGGAACTATGCAGGTACATGGCATAAACAAAAGCATACAAACGAATGGGGTGATTGACATTGTCAATGGATTACCAAAGGCAACCGCCAAATTCATAGTAAGGTTAAAAGAATTTGGTATGGGCGGTCTCATGATAAATATGGTTGCCGATAAAATCGAGGTAAACATTACAGCATCCTATAAATAAGCCCCCTATTTCAAGCATATCATATTTGGCTATCAACTAATACTACCCTAAATTTGCACCGCATTGCAGGTGGATTTGTTTATTGTTCAACCTGCCATCCTTTAGGAAAAAAAAGAACTAATAAACGGTACTTCATATCGCTCCTCTATAATTAGTCATAGCGGATTAGTTTAATTTATCCTTAGGGTGTTGCATAAAAAAATATTTATGTCAATACAAGAGACGCTTAAAAAAAGAATTTTAGTTATTGATGGTGCCATGGGTACCATGATACAACGTCACAAATTATCGGAAGAAGATTACCGTGGAACACGCTTTGCTAACTGGCATAGTGATGTAAAAGGTAATAACGACTTATTGTGCATTACACAACCTGCTATCATTACAGGTATTCATTTACAGTATTTAGAAGCTGGTGCCGATATCATTGAAACCAATACTTTTAGCAGTACTTCCATTGCAATGGCCGACTACGACATGCAGGAATTTGCATATGAATTAAATATTGCAGCTACAAAATGCGTGCGTGACGCAATTGATCAATACAAAGCAAAGCATCCAAATACAAGTGAGAAATACATTGCAGGATCCATTGGACCCTTAAATAAAACATTGAGTTTATCGCCCGATGTAAATAATCCTGGATTCCGTGCGGTTACTTTTGATGAAGTGGTGGCAGCCTATACCGAACAAATTAAAGGTTTGGTTGACGGTGGCTCAGATGTATTATTAGTTGAAACTATTTTTGATACCTTAAACGCAAAGGCGGCCATTTTTGCCATTAAAGAATATTTTAGAAAAATAGGAAAACCAGAATTACCCATCATGATTAGCGGTACTATTACCGATGCTTCCGGCAGAACTTTAAGTGGCCAAACATTAGAAGCATTTTATACATCAGTAGCACATGCTAAACCATTAAGTGTTGGATTAAATTGTGCTTTAGGTGCACAGGAAATGCGCTCACATATTGAGGAGCTTTCTCAAATTGCAACTTGTTATACATCGGCATATCCCAATGCAGGTTTACCTAATGCAATGGGACAATACGACGAAGCACCTCATCAAACAGGCGCTTTTATTGAAGATTGGGCCAAAAATCAATTTGTAAATATTGTTGGGGGTTGTTGTGGAACCACACCTGACCATATTAAACATATGGCAGATAATGTTAGAAATTTAACACCAAGATCACTTCCTATTGTGGATGCAACCATTTAATGACATTGATAATAAATCATTGAAATTAAAAAAGAAAAAATTATGAGCGAACAAATACATATTAAGCCTTATTTAAGATTAGCCGGACTTGAACCATTAGTGATTCGTCCCGAAACTAATTTTGTAAACGTAGGAGAAAGAACCAATGTAACAGGTTCTAAAAAATTCGCGCGTTTAATTAAGGAAAATAAATACGAGGAAGCATTATCTGTAGCTCGTCAGCAAGTAGAAAGTGGTGCGCAGATTATTGACGTTAACATGGATGACGCTTTGCTAGAAGGCGTAAAAGCAATGACCACATTCCTCAATTTAATGCAAAGTGAACCCGACATTGCACGTATCCCTGTGATGATAGATAGTTCCAAGTTTGAAATTATTGAAGCAGGATTAAAATGTGTGCAAGGAAAATGTATTGTGAACTCCATTTCCATGAAGGAAGGAGAGGCAAAATTTATTGAACAAGCACATATATGTAAAGCCTATGGTGCAGCAGTTATTGTGATGGCATTTGATGAGGTTGGACAAGCTGATACGAAGGATAGGAAAATAGAAATTTGCGCGCGCGCTTATAAAATTTTAGTGGAACAAGTTGGCTTCGATCCACAGGATATCATTTTTGACCCAAATGTTTTTGCGGTAGCCACA
>CANETM010000066.1 GCA_947441205.1 Bacteroidota bacterium
ACTACATTTAATAGCGCCTATTATCAATTAAGTGCTATTAGTAGTGGTGTGAAAGAATTAAGAGAAGTCATCGAAGAAGCGAAAACAAAAGATGGTGCCATTTTATTTATTGACGAGATTCACCGATTTAATAAAGGTCAACAGGACGCATTATTAGGAGCTGTTGAAAAAGGTATTATCACATTGATTGGTGCCACCACCGAAAACCCAAGCTTTGAAGTGAATAGTGCCTTACTAAGCAGATGTCAGGTGTTTATTTTGAAAGCTTTGGATAAGGAAGCATTAACCAAACTTGTCGAACAAGCAATTGAAAAAGATGCTCTGTTTAAAAGCACCCCTATCGAAATAAAAGAAAAGGAAGCCTTGTTTCAATTATCAGGTGGTGATGGGAGAAAACTTTTAAACTTATTAGAACTGGCTGTAGAAGCATTAATTGGAACTAATAAAGACAATAAACCATTAGCGTTAACAAATGATTGGGTGATGAAAGTAGCTCAAACCAATATTGCCCTGTATGACAAAAATGGAGAGCAACATTATGATATTATATCAGCCTTTATAAAAAGTATGCGAGGCTCCGATCCTAATGGAGCCATTTATTGGCTTTCCCGAATGATTGCAGGCGGTGAAGATGTTAAATTCATTGCAAGACGAATGCTCATTTTTGCAAGTGAAGATATAGGCAATGCAAATCCCAATGCATTACTACTCGCTAATAACTGTTTTGATGCAGTTAATAAAATTGGTTACCCCGAAAGCAGGATCATTCTTTCCCAATGTGCTATTTATTTAGCTAGTTCCGCAAAAAGCAATGCATCCTACGAAGCTATCTCACAAGGCCTAACAATGGTTCAAAAAACAGGCAACCTTCCCGTCCCCTTACATTTACGTAATGCGCCTACTAAATTGATGAAGGATTTAAATTATGGCAAAGATTATCAATACTCACATATGGGTGAAAACAATTTCCTTGAACAGGAATATTTACCTGACGAAATAAAGGGTACTACTTTTTATCAACCACAAAAAAATGCAAGAGAAGAAGAACTAAAAAAGTTTTTGCATGAGCGTTGGAAAGGCAAGTATGGTTATTAATAATGAGATTTATTTTATTAAAAATAATAAATCTCATTATTAACCTCTTATGATTTTATAAAATTCTTTAAGAAATTTTCTCTGGAACAGCTCGGCCGACAATACCTGCTGCAACGCCACGATCACCACCCTCATGGTATTCTGCATCTTCATTAACATCCCACAAGTCATATATTTCGGTTCCTGCAATAATATTTTTGGCAGCTAGCATAGCTGTCATCATACTATGATCCTGGTTATTATATTTATGCATACCATTACGTCCAACTAAGTACAATCCTTTATACTCCTTTAATGCCTCACGAATAGTATTCAAGTGATCCTTATATTCATGATCGTAAACAGGATATGCTTTAGGTTGTCTTACTACATAACCATCCACAATAGCCGATGGTTTCGTCAAACCAATTTGGTCAATCTCTTTGGTTCCTAATGCTATTAATTCTTCATTGCTGCTTGACCATAATCCATCTCCTTCAAAACAAAAATATTCCAACCCATAACAAGCCATTTCAGGATCTGGAACCATAAATGGACTCCAAGATTTAAAATTTTGAATACGACCCACTTTCACATTTGGCTCATGTATATATATCCAGTTATCATTAAATGCATCCTGATCTTTACAAATTAATACTACCGTTAAAAAGTCACGGTACTTTAATTGACTAGCCGCATACAATGCTGATGGCGAAAATGCAGGTGCCACTGCGGGAATTAATTCACGCATTGGAGCAGAAGATAATACATAATCAAATCCTTGCAATACAGCTCCTGTGCTTGTGTGGACATTCCAAGTATTATTTGAAAGACGCTCAATTTTATTTACACCAGTGTTCATTTCAATCTTCACACCCAATGCCTTGCTCTTCACTACACATTCCTCCCACATCATACCTGGCCCACGTTTAGGATAACGGAAGGAATCAATCAATGTTTTAATTACATCTCCTTTGCTCTTTTTACCACTTGGTTTAAACAATGCATTCCATACCGCACTACTTAATGACAAGCCTTTAATTCTTTGTGCAGCCCAGTCTGCTGAAATTTCTTTACACGGAATACCCCAAACTTTTTCAGTATAGGTTTTGAAAAAAATATTAAATAAGCGTTTACCAAATTGATTAGTAACCCAGTCTTCAAAATTTTGTGGATTCTTTACAGGAAATAATTTTGCATTTAAATAGCTCATTACACAAAGAAAACTTTCAAATATCCCCAATTTCAATAATGCTTCAAATGCAGCTAATGGATAGGCAAAAAACTTTTTATTATAAAAAATACGAGAGCTTCTTGGACGCTCTAATAATTCATCAGCTAAAATTTCGGTCCAAAAATCTTCAACTTCTTTTGATTTGGAAAAAAACCGGTGACCCCCGATATCAAAATGGTAACCTTTATAAGATTCAGTTCTTGAAATTCCTCCAACATATTGTGGATCTTTCTCAAATACAGTTACTTCCTGCTGAGCTTTACCTAATAAATAAGCAGCAGTTAAGCCAGCCGGACCTGCTCCAATAATGGCAACCTTTTTTGTCATGGGAGTGAATAATTTGGGCAAAATTGCGAAAATATATTGGGATTGCCATCAATAATAGCAAAGAGTTTGACTAAAGTCTAAATTTTACCGCTATTCAAAATAAACACAATACTAAAGCTCAATTTTGCCTTTAAAATACTAGGGGAATAGGTTATATCTAACAATGCAGTAAATCGCCTTTACCCCATCTTTCCAATTTATTTTTTTACCTTCTTCATAAGTTCTACCATAATAAGATATACCTACCTCGTAAATTCGAATATTTGGAACTTTTGAGATTTTCGAGGTGACTTCAGGCTCAAATCCAAATCTCTTTTCTTTCAATTTTAAACTTTTAACCATGTCCGTATTAAAAAGTTTATAACAGGTTTCCATATCCGTCAAATTCAAATTCGTAAATAAATTAGACAAGAAGGTTAAAAATTTATTACCAATAGTGTGCCAAAAAAACAAAATTCGATGAGCAGACCCACCCATAAATCTTGATCCATATACTACATCGGCATAACCATCAATCACTGGCTTTAAAAGTTTGTTAAATTCATTGGGATCATATTCCAAATCGGCATCTTGTATAATTAAATATTCACCGGTTGCATTTTTTATGCCTGTGTGAATAGCTGCACCTTTTCCTGAATTTTTATCATGCTTGAGATATACAATTTCAGCATTTGGATTAGCTGCTATAATGTTTTGAATTAAAATTTCAGTATTGTCTTTTGAGCAATCATTAACCACAATGATCTCTTTTTTGATATTATTAATCAATGATAAATTGATTAGTTTATCTAAAATTTTAGAAATAGTGGATGCTTCATTATATGCAGGTACAATAATTGAAATTTTGTTGATATTCATTTGTATATTTATGATGTTTATATTAAATATAACAATATTTTAATTAATATAATATATTTGAAATAATGTTAAAATTATTTCATTTTTTTTAAATAAGGCTAAAAATTAATACATAATTAAATGATGATTACCCATAAAAATAATAGTCATAAAGTATACTTGTATTACATCATTGCCAGCATTATCATATACATAGTTGGAAGCATTTTTATACCCTTAATGGAAGTTGATGCAGTTCAATATGCGAATATTTCTAGAGAAATGCTGCAAAATCAAAGCTTTTTGCAAATTTTTGATCAAGGAAAGGATTATTTAGATAAGCCACCTTTGCTTTTTTGGATGAGCTCATTAAGCATGTACATTTTCGGAATTAATGACTTTGCTTACAGGCTTCCATCTATATTAATGGCGATAATTGCTATTTATAGTACCTACAAATTTACCCTACTTTATTATGTAAAAGAAATTGCAATATTAGCTTCATTAGTACTAGCAACTTCCCAAGCAATGTTTTTGATAACACATGATGTTAGAACTGATACCATGTTAATGGGTTGGGTCATTTTAGGTATTTGGCAATTTTCTAGCTGGTTGCAAAACAAAAATTGGATATCATTTATTACTGCATTTGTTGCAATAGCATTTGGAATGATGACCAAGGGACCCATTGCTTTAATGGTACCAATATTTTCATTTGCACCGCATTTTATTGTTCATAAAAATTTTAAACTATTTTTTAGATGGGAGTATCTAATAGGTTTAGTAATTATCCTTATTTTGTTAATTCCAATGGATATAGGATTGTATAGGCAATTTGATTTACACCCAGAAAAAATAATGTATGACAAAACGGGTACTTCCGGGTTAAGATTTTTTTATTGGACACAAAGCTTTGGAAGAATTACCGGGGAAAGTGTGTGGCATGAAAATGATAGCATCTTTTTTCTTTTTCAAAATTTATTATGGGGGTTTTTACCTTGGATTTTGTTTTTCATTATGGGTTTATTCTTGGAAGTTTTCGATACTATCAGAAATAGATTCAGCATTGGTAAAAGTGAAGAATGGATTAGTTTACCTGGTTTTATTATAACCTATTTTGCATTGGGCATTAGTAATTATCAATTGCCTCATTACATTTATATTGTTTTACCCTTTGCTGCTATCATCACAGCAAAATACATTTATAGTTTCAACCTTAAAAGAGGTAATAACATAATTAAGAACGGTATTAATATAGTTAACTTTATCGCATATAGTATCATTTTACTATTATTAGTTGTTCTTTTATTCATTCCTTTTGAAACCAATAAGTATATAATTATCTCTGCTTTGCTATTTGTAATTATAAGTTTTTTTGCAATACTATTCTTCTATCATGGTCAAATTCCCAAAATGATTCATTTTGCTTTATTAACCATTTTGACCACTAACCTATTATTGGGCGTATTCTTTTATCCTAAATTATTAGAATATCAATTAGGCAATAAAGTGACTAGCTTCGTGAATGAGCAAAAAATAAATAAAAGAAATTTTTATTTATATAAAATCAACACAGAAAGAAGTATGGATTTTTACAGCAATCACAGTTATCAAAATATAGATGAAATAAATAAGTTGAAAAGTAAAGACTACGTTTTAGTGACCAGAGAGAATATGAATGATAGTCTGCTTATGAAATTCAATAAAATTGAATTACTCTCCACCTTCCACGTAAGTACATTAACTGGAGAATTTTTAAATCCATTGACAAGAGATAGTACACTTAACTATCATTATATACTACAAAAAAAATAATGATTTATTAAGTAAAGAGTTTGACCAAAACCTTAATTTTACAACTATGTCAAATACAGATAATATCATATGGAGCACCAAACATTTTTCAGCGCTTACAGTGAATGAGCTTTATAGTATTCTAAGACTTAGAAGTGAGGTTTTTGTTGTTGAACAAAATTGCGTGTTTTTAGACATGGACAATAACGACCAAATCGCCTATCATACTATGGGTTGGTTAGGTGATGACCTAATTGCTACTACTCGCCTATTTGATATCGATCAAAGCTACCCTGGCTATCAAAGTATTGGGCGCGTGGTTGGATCACCAAGACATAGAGGGATTGGAGCTGGTAAGGCATTAATGCAATTTTCTATTACAGAATGTGAGCGTTTATTTGGCAAACACCCCATTAAAATTGGAGCCCAACTATACCTTAAAAAATTTTATGGCGAATTAGGATGGGAACAAGCAGGTGAAATGTATTACGAGGATGAAATCGAACACATACCTATGATTCGTCTTTAAAATAATTTATAAGAAAATTTAATCCCTTGCGTTTTTGGTCCATTTTGTAAATAACCATTTACAAAATCAATACGAAATAATCTAAATATTTTTTCAACAGAAGCAAAGGTTTCAAAATAATTAGGCTTTCCATTTACATTCAATGTATTTAGACCAACTACAAAAAACCAATTTAATTTTTTAAAGATTGGTATTTTATTAGAAATAAATCCATTCAAATGATACTCAAAATGGGACTCGGTATAAAGTGATGATGTATTACTAAATGTATAATAAGGTAATAATTGAAACCCATTCATATAGTTCGTATTTACCACTATTTCATTACCCAAATAATGTTGATAATCAGGAGTATATAATTTATTAGTATTTGAAAAACCACCTACAATAAATTTCGCGTCTAATTTTCCATAAAGTTTTAAATTCAAATTTTGAGAAGCTGTTACGCACCATTTCAAAAAATCAACATCACTTTCTAAAATAGATTTTAAGCCACTTGATACATTAACATTAAGGGTAGGATATTTAGAACCTAAATTGATTAAACGTTCAGGCAATTCAAGATATTTTGAAAATGGCCTCCAAGTAATATTAAAATTAAGTACTAATGATTTATGGGGGACTAAATTGGAACTCATTAAAGTAGTAGGAAAATTAGGCGAAAATGTTTTGCCATTAAGACTTTCAACTACATTGTCCATTGGTTTTCTATTTTGATATTGAATATCTAGTAAAGCATTGATACCCTGCCCAAAATTTCGTCTATATGTTATTTTGAAATAGGCTGCCTCGTATGTTTTCATATCATTTCGGCCCCAAAAGTATCCGCCCAATGAATTTTCAAATTCCCGGATTGGATTATTATTATTAAATTGAAAAACAGTGTTACCAAATCCAAAATTTAAAGAGGATCTGGATTTGGATGGAAATGTATAATTAGTAATTATTTCACCATACAACTTTTGCTTACTTAATCCATACCTTAAAACTGGATTAATTTCCAGGTTATTATATTTTTTTAATTGTTTTGAATAAGACATTCTAAAATTCATCACTCGGCCCTCTGCAGGGTTAAAATAACTTGGAAAGGCAGTAAGTAAAGGGTTGAACCTGAGAAATGTTTTTTTAGTTTGGATACTATAATTATACCCTGTTAAAAATACATTCAAAAACTTCGGCTTATTCCTGACACTATCCACACTATCCATATATGCTGGAGTGGACCTGATTTTTTCAAGACTATCCTTTTTAATAAAATCCAACGCTTCACTTGGAAGCAATGACACTGGTCGGGCACTATCCCAAAATTGAACCGATTTTTTATTTGAACTATCTAAATATTTTATTAAAACATTACTAAAATACTTGGGGCCGAAACTTTTATTGATTTCATATTGGTTATATACTTGCAAAAAACTGCCGTAAAATTTAAATCCTAAAAAACGACCTGCGATATTACTCACTTGTTGTTTTACCACCCACTGATTATTAATTTGCATATAAATTTGGTCATAGCTCACTGTATCAACTAACTGCAACTGCTGTTCCTTTAACAAATTCAACTGAACACTATGTATACACCAACGACCATCAACAATAGTAATAAATCCATTAAACAAAGGCTCTTGCTTCCGCTTTGGGGTTACTTTAATTCTACAAATCTCAAGGCCATTTTCATAAAATGAACCTAAGTATTTATACTTGTAATAATTAAGTGCATTATCCGCAATAGGCGAAATAAACCCTCGTGGATTTAAAGCATTATTCACTTCAATAATGTTTTCATAAAATGAAACGATAGATGGACTTCCAAATCCAAAGCCATCACTACGTCCACTTACTTTTGTGGATGTTATTTCTACTTTTTTTTGATTGTCTTTAATGGAATAATCTGCAAAGGTTTCTGATAAATACAAAAGCTTTGCCTTACTCGTATCACCATCTTCAAAATCGACAGTATCGCCTAAAAATTTATTGGGGAAATCCCTTAATTGTAATTGACCTTTTAAATATACTTGACATTTGAAATTATTAAACTCCTTTAAATAAATTGGCCTTTGCTTTATTGCATTTCTGATTATTTCATATGCGGGATCCTCCGCTTTATTGGACACAATTACTTCCTTCAATTCATATTCTTGCTCCTCTAAAACAAAATTTAATGTAGTGACCTTATTGTCAATGTTTATTTTTTTCTCATTGATTTTAAAACCAATGCTTTGGCATACAATAATGTATTCCCCTTTATCTAATTGCAAGCTATATTGACCTTTAATATTTGCAGTTGTACCATTTATCGTTTTTTGTATGCTAATTGACGCGAAA
>CANETM010000067.1 GCA_947441205.1 Bacteroidota bacterium
TCAGTTTCACATAAATTTCGGTCACTGTCATTTTTTGTTGCTCGTCAATGAGCTTTACAATTTGTTGACGTAATTTATGGTTCAAGGCTCTTAAAATCATTGCTGCTTTTTTACTGTGCAATAAATCAACTTTCAATGGGGCCTTCCCATTTGATAATAATAATTGTGGTAATGATTGGTTCATAATAATAATTTGATTATTGGGGGTTATAATAAAATAATCGTTTTATAAAGTTACGTTATTAATTTAAATACTAATATATAAATATTTGCAATTTAAGGAATGAACCCTGCCGTTTATCAAATATTTTAATTTAGGATATTTTCTTTGGAATTTGATAGAAGTCCTTCAAATAAGCGGGCTTACTATAGGCTATATCCTCAAATTCTTTTACTTCCCATTTTATATGTGCCAGTTTGATTAACTCATTTATGCCATACGAAGACTCCATAAAATATAAATCCGGATGTTCTACTATTTCCTTTGCTTTTGTTGCAGCGTTTCCAACGCATAGTAATGGGCCTTGATTTAATAATTGAATTAAATAGTTTTCGTCTAAAATAATTGATTGAGAATCAATTAATAATGTTTTATCCGACTTGTAAACTGCCCCGAATACTTCCATTCTTTTTGCATCAATCATGGAAAATATTTGTATGGAATCTCTATTCTTTTGAACTTGCTCATGCGAAGCTGCGTGCCCTGCTAATAATTCCAGGGTTGAAAGTCCAATCAAGGGCTTACTTAAAGCATATGCAATACCTTTTGCACTGGATAGTCCTACTCTTAATCCAGTGTAGCTGCCAGGACCCATTGTAACCACAACCGCATCGATGGCATTCATTGTTATATTCAATTCATTCACTACTTTTTGAATAGCTAATTGGACAAATGAAGCATGGGAATTTGGGACTAAATTTTGTTCTATAGCATACAATTGTTGATCCATACTTATAGCTATGGTGGCCGTTTCTCCAGCAGTATCGATATATAAGAATGTAGGCAAATTGAAAAAATTGTTTTGCAAAAATAAGCTTGTATTTGATAGAAAAGTAAGAAATTGTGCTTCTAATTTAATCAATATGTCTAAACAAGTTATTCAAACAAACAAAGTGCCGGCTCCAATTGGGCCTTATAGTCAAGCTGTTATAGCAAATGGATTTTTATTTGCTAGTGGCCAAATCGCCTTTGATCCAGCTACAGGTGAATTGGTATTAGACAGTATACAATCGGAAACCAAGCAAGTGATGGAAAATATTAAAGCCATTTTTGAAGAAGCTAAAATTGACTTTAGCCATATTGTAAAAACAACCATTTTTTTAAGCGACATGCAGTTGTTTGCCCAGGTGAATGAAGTATATGGTAGTTATTTTGCTGACCAATTTCCTGCCCGTGAAACGGTTGCAGTAAAAACTTTGCCTAGAAATGTTAATGTTGAAATTAGTGTAACAGCAGTTATTTCATTATAGAGAATATCAATTGTGTTTATTATTAGTATCTAGATATTAATTATTAGTAATTATTTGTAGAACAATTGATACTGCGTATTTAATATCCATATTTCATGGGGTTGCATAATGTGCAGCCCCATTTTATTATTAAAACAGTCAGGTGCGCCACTTAAGTTTTCAATTGCAATACTCTTTCTGTGTGGTGGGGTATAAATTTGTAAATAAGGGTAATTATAGTCCGGTGTAATAACCACCTTATATTTTGTATTTTCTAAAACACAAGTAGGATTATTAGCATCAATTAAAAAAAAATTATCTAAATTAGTTTCTTTTAATATTTTGCCATTTTCATAATCATGATTTGGTAATATCTCATTGGTTGGAATTAATTCAGCATCATATGCTAACAGTCCTTTATTCATAAACTGAAGGGTACAATCATCAATACTTTCAGCAATTTTAAAATAAGGGTGCCATCCATCTACCATTGGTATGTCAAAGTTTTCATTATTTGTTATTTCTGTTGCAACAACAATTTTATTATCCTTCCAAAAGGTCCATTTTAATTTTATTTGATAATCAAATGGAAATCCTGCATCCTTTTTTTGATAATGATACAAAAGCCATACACTAGCTGACTGATCATCCATTTCAGTTTTTTCTACTTCAAATACTTCATCATAAAGGAGACCATGAATAGCATGTTTTTGTAAATAAAACTTTTCAATTTTATAACCTGATGCGTTATGATCGTATTTGCCTTCATTCAACCTGCAACAAAAAGGGTTCATTTTAGCACTTTTAAATCCAGTTGATTCAAAATCCATCCAACCCATGCTTAGGTCATTACCATCAATCACATCAAATTGTTCACTTCCCATTGGCTGTACCCAGCTATTTAATAATCCGCCTTTTGACACAATATCTAAATATACATTTGAGTCATTATTGGTAATTCGTATGACTTTAAAATCAAAATGGGGTTGAATATCAATAGTAAAGGACATAATTTATTGTTTGAATTGAAATTTATAAATGAAACTATTAACTTTGTTTTTAAATACAAATCGAATGTACAAATTATTCTTCATCTCTTTTTTGTTCCTTTCTGTTTTAACGCATGCTCAAAAAATGAATAAGTATGATAGTACTTTAAAAATTGGGAAAGTAGGATTTAGGGTAAACTGTACAAATAAAAATATAGATCGTAATGTATTGAGTGTAAAACCTCTTGGATTTACTAGCGAAGCAAGAGAAATTGCTTTGGATTTGAAGGGCCGAATCATGTCTGCCGAAATTGACGATTTAAATCAAGACGGTTTTCCTGATATGATTATTTATTTTGTTGATGGAGCAGGAAAAGTTAATTTATTTAGTATCAGCTCAAAAAATAATGAATCTATGCAGCCTATTTATTTTCCTGATATTACAAATGATATTGCATTAAGTAAAGGATATAGGGGCTTAGATGAATATAAATTAGTAGAAGGTATATTGTTCAGACAATTTCCAATATTTGATGCTGATACAACCATCAAAACGCCTACAAAAAAAGCCAGACGTATTATGTATAAAGTAATGACTGGAGACAGGGGAATACTCAATTTCAAAATGTTTAAAAATTTTGATTACAACCTAGACTAATAACCCTGGGCAATTACTATTTTGCCAATGCCTTTTTCATTTCCATCAGTATCTCTAACAAATACTAGGTATATACCAGTGGCTACTTGCCTTCCCTCATACGTTCTAGCATTCCAAACAGCTTGGCCCCCAAGCGCGGTGGTTTGATATAAAAGTTTTCCGGTCAAATCGGTTATTTTTACAACTGCATTTTCAACCAAGCCTCTAATAGCAATTAATCCATTATAGGTTGGTGGTATTGGATTTGGGAATATTTGAATGTTTTCTTGTTTGATTGCACCTTCGGTTGCAGTACTTCGATAGCTAACCATTTGAACTTTAGTATTAAAAAATACTTCGCCATTTTTTGGATCAACAATTATTTGAACAATACTATCCGATGGTAATGGACTATTGGCTTTTGTAAAATGTTGAATAATTTCAATCCCATCTTCACTTAATAACCAAGCACCATTATTGGTACCAATCCATTTTCGATTGGCTCCGTCAATGGCAATTGAATTCACTGTTTCTTTTTGAAATAAATAACCATTAAATCCATTACTTTTTACAATGGGTAAATAGGCGTTACAAGGTTCGGATGAAATATTTCCACAATTAAATATAGCAATTCCATTATCTGTTCCTACCCATATGGAACCCATTTTATCATTAGCTATACTCGTTACATTACTACTAGGTAAATTTCCATTTGTTTGAGCAGTGGTAAGTAATTTCCATGTATCTGTCCCATAAACATCTTTTGATTGATAAACATATATCCCCTGTTTATTAGGGGCAATCATCCATGCTTGTTGATTGTTATTAACAATGAATTTATCAAGCCCTTTTGTTATAAAATTAATGGGAGGTGTGATTAGATTCCAACTATTTTCAGACTGTCTTACAATTCCTTGTTGGTCTTGTGTAATCCAAATCAATTGATTTGGGTCCATTTGTATACTTTTATAATCCCCGGTATTTTTATTTGGTAAAATAACGTCAACTTGTTTGTTTTCGTTGGTCAAGTGTATCAAACCATTATTAGTTGTAAACCAATAGCTTTTATCTTTTTTTGAAATGAAGGAAGAATTTAAATTAGGTAAAGTGGCATTCCCGATTTTTAAAATTTGACTCCACTTGTTATCACTTAATTTTGCAAACCCTGTATAACTATTTCCAAACGGGGCCAATAAATCACTTTCATTTACAGAAATTGTTGCATTTATATTTGACATAGGTCCGCCTAAGTCTAACCATTCATATTGAGTGGATTTGCGAAGTAATCCCTTACTACTATCTGCAACCCAGTATTGATTATCCTCAAATATGGATTGCATAGGTGATATTAGTTGATTACTGTCAATTATGATAGAAGTTGTAAAGTCCTTATTTAATTGAACTAAGCTTCCTTTATTAGTGGGGTAATGAATGTTAATGTTTATACTATTTACAGTAGTATCTATGTTTTGAATCCTACCATAATTGATTTTATAAACTTGTTTACCATCAGTCATATTGAAGATGGCACTGTTGTTATATGCGTATAAAATTTGATTTTGTTGGATAATCCCTTTAATATTTAAATTATCAAAACTTGATAAACGTTTCCATTGGTTATATTGAATCCAATTATTTTTTAATGGACATCCCCAAATTCCATTTTCAGTAGTAGCAAAAATGGAGTCATTTGCAATTATTGTATTAAAAGTATTTGCTGATTGCTGATTATTATTGGGATACCAGGTATCTTTTATTTCATGCTTAATCAAGTCAATAACTACAATCCCAAATTGAGTTGATAAATAACCATAATTATTTAAAACATAAATTCCATTTATTTGTCTGAATGGATATAGGTTTGTGAGTTGAATTGCATTGATATTAAAAATATCATCCCCATTTACAATATCAATATTACTGTTTGAATAGGTGATAATTAATTGTTCTTGATTTTTATCCCATGCAGTATGTTCAATACCTATATCATTTAAACCAGTTGATTTATCTATCCAATTAATGGCATTATTTTTTTCAAATTTAATTATTTGATAAGGGCTTGCAGCATATAAATAGTCACCTTTAATAACTTGTCGAATACTTTGATTATTAAAGTGTCCTCTCCACTGACCAATACCACCTAAGTTATTTTGCCCATATATGTAATTACATATAATTAACAATATTATGATAATTAGTTTCTTCATTATTTCAAGGCTGTATAAATTGCCTCTTGAATTTTTGGCCTAAGATTTAAAGCACTAAAAGCTTTATTGTCTCTAGTAGGGTATACTCGATTTGATAAAAATATATATAGTATTCCATTTTCAGGGTCTGCCCAAACACAGGTGCCTGTAAATCCTGTATGACCAAAAGTTGAAGGAGATGGACTTAAACTAGGGTAAGGGTCCTTGCTAATTGCATTATCTCTTTCAGGTTTATCAAATCCTAATCCTCGTCGACTATTATTGGTATTATATGCTGTAAATTTTTGAATGGTTGCAGACTGCAAATATTGCTTTCCTTCCCAAACTCCATTATTCAATAGCATTAAATATAGCTTCGCCAAATCATTCGCATTGCTAAATAATCCAGCATGTCCTGCAACGCCTCCCATAGTTGATGCACCTTCATCATGTACACTACCTCTAATTAATTCATTTCTAAAATAATCATCTTTTTCAGTTGCCGCAATATTTTCAATATTAGTTTTATTTAATGGCAAATATCCAGTGGATCGCATACCCATTGGGCTATAAAAATTTTGAGTAGTATATTGATCAAGATTCATATTAGTTACCTTTTCAATGATATTACCTAAAAAAATAAAGTCATTATCACTATATACATATTTTCCTGACTCAGTTACTGGGCTTTTTAATATTTGACTTTGAATAGTGTCTACAAAACTATTCATTAGCCATTTATTGGGCGATATAAAATAATTATGTTTATTGTCTTGGATACTACTTACAACATTTGGTATAAATGAGCCATCCTTTTGCAATAAAGATTCATAAAATTTTATGTAAGGATACAATCCTGCTTGATGTAATAGCAAGTCCTTTATAGTGATAGCAGCCTTTTGATTTTCCTTTACCCATGGAAGGTAGTCTCCAATTGTTTTATTGATATCAACTTTATCTTCTTCTACTAATTTCATAATGCTCACAGTAGTGGCAGTTACTTTCGTTACTGACGCTAAATCATAATAAGTTTCTAAGGTAACATCGCTTGATTCATTTCCTGCAGTTTTGCCATAGGCTTTATTAAAAACAATACGGTTGTTTTTAGCTACTAATACTTGACATCCTGGAATTGCTTTTCTATTGATTGCATCAAAAACAATTGAATCAATAATATTTAATTTTTGAATTTTAATGTCTCCCGATCCAAATGGTAAATCATCACTGATACTAACGGGTAATTGGCCAGGGGCAGTAGCTTTTCCTTTTAACCAATCAAATATTGCCGATTGCACATAATCATTGTCTTCATATCCGAAAAGTATATTAATTATATTTTTAAAATCAACCACTGCATATGGGTTTCCTAAAATAAGGTGAATCCAATTGCTTGGATGCGATTCATTTAAAAATTGTAAAATAAAAGAAGGTATTTGGAAATGATTTGCTGGTCTACGATGATAGTTATGTAATCCTACAATGACTTGCTGGTATTGTTTAATACTGTCTTTTATCAGTTCTAATGACAAGCTATCTTTTGGATTAACATAAAATACTTTTACATCATATTCATTTATAAGTGATTTAGTTAATAAGTTAGGTTGGATTGTATTTAATGCAATATAAGCAGTTGATATTTTTTTATTTAAGGTTGGTAAGGTATTTGCCTTGCAATAAGTTAATGATTGCTTTGCCATTTCTAATTTGATTAAACTAATTGATTTATTTAAATCACTTGTCAAATTAGTAGTATCAATGAATTGATTTTTACTTAATCCATATTTATATTTTGCGGCAAGAATTTTTTTAACTTTTTTATTTATCTCTTCTTCAGTAATTCTCCCTTCCTGTATTGCTTGTTTAATTTTATCAATGGAATTGCCAATATCACCCGGCAAACAAAGCATATCATTACCCGCTAAAATAGCACGGACATTGGATTCGCCTCGAGGAAAATAATTACTAATGGCTTGCATATCCATAGCATCCGTAATAGTTAATCCTTTAAATCCAAGTTCGTTAATTAATAAGTCATTGATTGCTTTTGGAGATAATGAAGTAGCAAATTTTGGAGTACTGTCAATAGCCGGAACGGATAAATGGGCCACCATTACGGAACCAATGCCAGCATTTATAAGTGCTTTAAAAGGAGCTAATTCCATTGAATCAAGGGCTTCTCTTGATTTATTTATAACTGGAATATCCACATGTGAGTCAACACTAACATCACCATGACCAGGAAAGTGTTTTGCTGTTGCCATCACTCCATTATCTTGCAAACCTTTCATAAATGCAATGCCATGATCAATTACACGTAATTTATTTTGACCAAAGCTTCGATCGTTAATGACTGGGTTATTAGGATTGTTATTGATATCAACATCTGGAGCGTAATTAATTTGCATTCCTAATCTTTTAAATTGGTCTGCAATTACCGAGCCCATATTATATATTAAACTGTCTGATGGAATGGCGCCTAGTAAAAGTTGTCTTGGGAACGATTCAACACTGTCTAGTCTCATTCCAACGCCAATTTCTGCATCCATCGTAATAAATAAAGGTGTCTTAGTTATTGATTGAAAATAGTTTGTTTGCATGGCTTGTCTAACCGGGCCACCTTGAAAATAACATAAGCCACCAACATTATATTTTTTAATGAGTTGACTTATTGTGTCTAACTTTTTTTCATCCCAATTACTATGCGTTCTTAGAATCATTAATTGAGCAATTTTTTCATCCAAGTTCAACCTTCGAAATTGCTTATTTATCCATTTGTTTTCAGCTCTTTTTTCAGACTTAGTTTGAGCATTTATTTGTAATAGGA
>CANETM010000068.1 GCA_947441205.1 Bacteroidota bacterium
CTAAATTTTGGAATGATATTTAACAAAACACCTTCCTCCTCCTTGCTATCGTTTTTGATTACTTTTTCTTTTGGAATTTGGTCAACATAAATTTTTTGCGGAGCAGCTTTTTGAGGGAATAATTTTTTCTCCGTAAATCTTTTAAAATAAGGAAAATCAATTTGGTCCATATAGGCAGGAAACTTGACACCTCTAACTTCAATCATGACCATTTCATCATTCATGATTTCAATGATACGCCCTTCCTCATTGCTAAGTAATACTAAAATTTCGTCCCCTATCTGATACTTCACAATTTAAATGTTTAAATCATAACTTAATACTCATCCAATTTATGGTCGTTTAACTTGGAATGCTTTCGTCCGTATATTGAATAAAGAACTAGTCCAATTATCATCCATATAAAAAACCACAACCAACTAACAGGTGGTATTTCAATCATTAAATATAAGCAACACATTGCTCCGACAATTGGTATTACCGAGAACTTTCGGATAAAACTAAATAAGGCAACAATCAATAAAATAAATACAAAAACCAAGTATAAAATTTCCTGATAACTTTCTGAATTAGTTTCGCTTAATGCAGTTACTATTCGATCTTGTCCAAAATAAATAAAAATAGCAGCCAAGACTGGAATAATAAATTGTCCATTAATATAAGGTAGCCTGAAAGCTTGACGCTTTGTTCCCTCCGATAATTTTGGCAATACTAAAACACCGAAACATACAAGTACGAAGGCAAATAAAGTTCCAATGCTGGTAAGGTCAGTCATTCTACTAATTGACATGAATAGAGATGGAATACCAACAAATATGCCAGTGATAATGGTAGCAAAAGCTGGCGTCCCAAATTTTGGATGCACATTTGAAAACTTTTTTGGAAGTAAGCCATCACGACTCATGCTCATCCAAATTCTAGGTTGTCCTAATTGAAAAACCAATAATACACTTGTCGTGGCTACAACCGCACTTACCGAAATAATATAACCTATTTTATGTAGGCCGATTTTTTCAAAAACAAAGGCTAATGGATCATCCACTTTTAGTTGCGAATAATTAACCATACCCGTTAAAACTAAGGCAATTAAAATATAAAGAACCGTACAAATAATTAATGAATAAATCATGCCTCTAGGTAAATCACGTTGTGGATTTTTACATTCTTCGGCGGTAGTAGAAATAGCATCAAAACCAATATAAGCGTAAAATACAGCTGACACACCTGCTAAAACACCTTTGAAACCATTTGGCATAAAGGGAGTCCAATTGTCTGTATCAACATAAAATGCACCTAAAATAATTACGCCAACAATGACACATATTTTAAAAATTACCATTGCATTTGTACTCTTCTTGCTTTCCTTAATACCACGATAAACTAACATAGTAATGAGAATCACAATGATTAAAGCAGGGATGTTTAAAATAACTCTCCAATTACCAATCATAGGCGCGTTGGTAATTGCATCATATCCAATCCTTGCTAATTTTGAAAATGTCTCCTTCGTACCTCCGGCTTTTAAATGTGCAATTGCTTCGGCATATCCTTGTTCTGCTTGTTCAAAATTAGTACTCAACCAACCCGGTAAATGTATATGAAACCCTTCCAATAAATTCACAAAGTAACCACTCCAACTAATAGCAACCACAATATTACCAATGGCATATTCTAAAATTAATGCCCATCCAATGATCCATGCAACTAATTCACCAAAAGTGACATAAGCATAAGTATATGCACTTCCTGCTATTGGTACTCTACTCGCAAATTCGGCATAACATAAGGCACTAAACCCACAGGTAATTGCAGTAATAACAAATAATAAGGAAATACCAGGTCCACCATGAAAGGCAGCTGTACCAATCGTTGAAAAAATACCGGCTCCAACTACTGCTGCGATGCCCATAAATGTCAAATCCTTAACACCTAATTCTTTTTTTAATCCGCTTGCACTATGTCCGTCTGTTAAACCTGTCTCCGCCTCTTGTACAATTTTATCAATTGATTTCTTTCTGAATAGACTCATTATGTAATTGGATTATTTATTTCGATTCATCAAATAATTTGCTAACTCAATCAAAGGTTGTTTTCTAACTTCAACAACTGCAATGGATTCTAAATGAGCGAAGGCCTCCTCCATATACTTAGCTTTTAAATTTTCAGCCCAAGCACCTACACCACATGCATTAAAAATAGATAACACTTTTTCAACTTTATTTTCATCATTGTTTTCCAATAATAAATTCAATTGAACTTTTTGTTCGGCATTCGCAACCTGCAATGCATGTAGCAATAAAAATGTTTTTTTATTTTGCTTAATGTCGCCACCTACTTCCTTACCAAAATCAGCGGCATTTCCATATACATCTAAATAATCGTCTTGGATTTGAAATGCGATTCCTAATTTTCGTCCAAATTCATATAAGTGTTTACAATTACTTTCACTTGCTCCTCCTATGATTGCGCCAATCTCTAAACTAGCTGCTAATAATACTGAAGTTTTTAAAGTAATCATATGAATGTACTGATCCAATGTAACATCCTTGATTTTTGAATAATCCATATCCAGTTGTTGTCCTTCACAAACCTCTCTTGCAGTTCGATTAAATATTTTTAAAATCTTAGGTAAATATTGAGGTTGGATTGTTTGCAAAAATTCATAGGCTCTAATTAACATGACATCCCCAACTAATAAAGCTGTATTTGCATCATATTTAACGTGAACTGTTTGCTGCCCTCTTCTTAAACTTGCTTCATCCATGATATCATCATGGACTAATGTGAAATTGTGAAATAACTCTATGGCTTTTGCTAATTGATAAGAATCAGGATGAATTTCATTGAACAATTCATTCCCTAATAAACATAATATTGGGCGAATTCTTTTACCACCAATTTTTAAAAAATATTCACCTGGCTCATATAAACTACTTGGACTCGTCGGAAATTGATCCGAGTCAAATAACTTATTAAAATTGACCGATAAATCCTTAAAACTTAACATACTACAAACCTAACCAAATTTTAGCATTTTATAAACAGCCATTTTTTACTATTTCCCTTAAATTTGTATTCCCTCAACTGTTCAAAATATGCGATTTATTACCTTTTTGCTGTTATTTCAATTCATTGTACCGTCACAACATTTAATGGCCCAAAATTTCACGATGGATACCGTTATTAATAGACAAGTACAATTATATTCAAGCCCCTATAAATCAGCGATTGGTGTTAAAATGTATCCTGGAGCGCTATCTTACAAACATTTTACGAAAAATAATAAAGCCATTGAAGCCATTGGATATGTGACCTTAGATGGATTTAGTCTTTCCTTGTTGAAAGAGTTTCACAACCCAGTTAAAGATGTAAATCAGCTTGCATGGTATTATGGATATGGGGGTCACTTAGGAATATGGAGCGAAGAATGGAAACGCACAAATATAGGAACTGGGAATTCAAATATAGCAGTGGGATTTGATGGTATTATTGGACTAGAATATAAGTTTACTGATGCCCCTTTTAATGTAAGTATCGACTGGCAACCATCTTTTAGTATCATACAATCCTATTTCAAAAACCAAGGCGGAATTAGTATTAGATATACTTTTTAAGAGCAGTAAAGTTTTAAGAATACTATTTATTTAGGCTAAACAATGAATCAACAAATTCATGTTTATCAAATAAAAGTAGATCGTTGATTTGCTCACCTACTCCAATATATTTTACGGGAATTTTACATTGATGTGCAATGGCTAATACAACGCCACCTTTTGCAGTTCCGTCTAATTTTGTAATTGCTAATGCGTTCACATTTGTTACAGCCATAAATTGCTTCGCCTGCTCCAATGCGTTTTGACCAGTTGATCCATCCAATACTAATAATACTTCATGTGGCGCATCTGGTAATTGTTTTTGAATTACTCTTTTTATTTTATTTAATTCATCCATCAAATGTGCCTTATTATGTAAACGACCCGCAGTATCAATCAATACCACATCAGCCTTTTTAGCAATCGCAGATTGAATCGTATCAAAGGCAACAGCACTTGGATCGGAACCCATACTTTGCTTTACAATGGTAACACCCACTCGTTCACTCCAAATAGTTAATTGATCCACAGCCGCTGCTCTAAAAGTGTCAGCAGCTCCTAATACAACTTCGTTTCCAGCAGCTTTATAATGATGCGCTAATTTACCAATTGTAGTTGTTTTACCTACACCATTTACACCTACCACTAATATGACATATGGTTTTTTACTTGCAGGTGGATTAAACCCAATTTGATCAACTGGTGCATCCACTAAAATATTGGAGATTTCAGCTTGTAAAATAGTATTTAGTTCAGCTGTAGATAAATACTTGTCTTTTTTAACACGATGCTGGATTTGTTCAATAATAGCAAGCGAGGTATCCACTCCAACATCAGCACCAATTAAAGCTTCCTCCAATTGATCTAATACTTCATCATCAACCGAGGTTTTTCCTATGATTACCTTAGAAATTCGCTCGAGAAAACCTTGCTTGGTTTTTTCTAAGCCTTGATCTAAGGTCTCCTTTTCTTTTTTGCCAAATAATTTTCCTAAAAAACTCATATTGTAAATTTACGTAAAAGCCATGAGTGGGTAATAAAAAAAGCCTTCCATGTTGGAAAGCTTTCAATAATTTCTTGTCGAAAAGAAAGGTAATAAATTACTTAGCTGCTAAGAATTCAGTTACTTTATCCTTGTGAACAATGTTTTCTTTAAATGTATACGCACCTGTTTTAGGGCTACGGATAGCTTTAATTACTTTTGTCCAGTTTTTAGCTTCAGCAGAAGCCTTTAAATCCTTTACTTTCGCGTTTTTAGATGCTGCTTTTGCCATGATTATTTAATTTCTTTGTGAACAGTTACTTTTTTCAAAATTGGGTTATACTTTTTGAACTCCAAACGATCTGGGGTGTTCTTTTTGTTCTTAGTCGTAATATAACGGCTAGTTCCTGCCATGCCAGAAGTCTTATGCTCTGTGCACTCTAATATTACTTGAACTCTGTTTCCTTTACGTGCCATGATGGTATATTATTATACTTATTTACTTAGTTTCTTAGTTAGATTTTTTCTCCAGCAGCTCTTAATTCTTTAACTACTGCACCTAAACCATTTTTGTTGATTGTTCTTAAAGCATCAGTTGATACTTTTAAGGTAATCCAACGATCTTCTTCTGCATAAAAGAAACGCTTCTTTTGCAAGTTTGGAAGAAAACGACGCTTCGTTTTGATATTAGAATGCGATACACTGTTTCCAGTCATCGGTTTCTTTCCAGTTATCTGACATACTCTAGCCATGAGAAATAATTTTTTACGGACGGCAAAGGTAAGTAAATAACCCTTACTATCCCATTTTTTTAAAGTTTTTTTATTCTAAACGCTCAATTTGGTTGAAATATTGCTAAAACATTGAAAATCTTAGCATTATATTCTATTAAATGGGGCTAAGAATACATTTCAGCTCTTAATTCCTGTACCCTTTTATCTTCCATATATTCATCAAAAGTCATTAATCGATCAATGATCCCTTTTGGGGTCAATTCAATAACCCTATTTGCTACCGTTTGCATAAAAGTGTGGTCATGAGAGGTCATTAACACGATACCAGGGAAATTTTGACATCCTTCGTTAAAGCTTTGGATACTTTCCAAGTCCAAGTGGTTGGTTGGTTGGTCCAATACCACCACATTGGGGTTTTGCAGCATCATTTTACTCACCATACAACGCACTTTTTCACCTCCACTTAATACGTTGGTTTTTTTCATTACATCGTCTCCACTAAATAACATTTTGCCTAAAAACCCTCTTATAAAAGGTTCGTCAGCATCAGTTACATGTGTAGGAACAAATTGTCTTAACCAATCCATTAAGGTTAAAGGAACAGTGAATTCCTCATTGTGTTCCATTGGTAAATATGCTTTTGTAATAGTGGTGCCCCATTCAAAACTACCGCTGTCAGCTTTACCGCCTTCATTTATGATATCAAAAAAGTAGGTAATCGCTAATGGATCCTTACTTAAAAATGCAATTTTATCATTCTTACTCACTGAAAATGTAACATCTTTAAATAAGGTACGACCATCTACATTTTTTTGTAATCTTTCTACATTCAAAATTTGATTTCCTACTTCACGAAGTGGCTGAAAGATAATACCAGGGTACTTTCTATTAGATGGTTCAATTTCCTCAATCGTTAATTTCTCTAAAGCTTTTTTACGAGAAGTGGCTTGCTTACTCTTACTAGCATTCGCCGAGAAACGCGCAATGAAGTCTAATAATGCAGCGCGCTTTTCTTCGTTCTTTTTATTCTTATCATTCATTTGACGCGCCATCAAAGTTGATGATTCGTACCAAAAAGAATAGTTACCACTAAAGGTTTTAATCTTAGAACGATCCACGTCAGATACATGCGTACAAACCGTATCTAAAAAGTGACGGTCGTGACTCACTACCAATACAATGTTTTCGTAGTCTGCTAAAAAGTTTTCCAACCAACCAATAGTTTCAATATCCAAACCGTTGGTAGGCTCATCCAATAATAATATATCTGGATTCCCAAATAATGACTGCGCTAACAACACACGCAATTTAAAGTTACTTGGAATGTCCTTCATTAAAGACTGATGCATATCCTCTTTCACACCTAAATCACTTAATAAACTAGCTGCATTACTTTCCGCTTCATATCCTCCCATTTCTCCAAACTCAGCTTCCAATTCCCCTGCTTTTAATCCATCCTCTTCAGTAAAATCTTCTTTAGCATATAAAGCATCTTTTGCGTGCATTACATCCCACATGCGCTTATGCCCTTGCATCACCGTATTCAAAACTGTTTGCTCGTCAAACTCAAATTGATTTTGTTTTAAGAATGACATACGCTCTCCGGGCGTGATTTCAACTGCTCCTTTTGTTGGTTCAATCTCACCACTTAATATTTTCAGGAAAGTTGATTTACCTGCACCATTGGCGCCAATAATACCATAGCAATTTCCTTTGGTGAAGCCAATATTCACTTCATCAAACAAAACCCTTTTTCCAAAGGATAAAGTAATGTTTCTAGCACTAATCATATAAGTACATTAATTTGAGGTCGCAAAGTTAAGCAAATAATTCTTACCAACTTGAACGAGCTGACGCTGACACAGAAAGGTTGTCAAAAGCACCTGCCAAATATTTATAATGGGCAGTAATGGCAATCATCGCTGCGTTATCGGTGCAATATTCAAAATTTGGTAAATACACTTTTGATTTTGTTTTATTTCCTAATTCCAAAACACCTTTCCTCAACCCTGAATTGGCACTTACGCCTCCAGCAATGCATATTTCACGGATACCCGTTTGCTGAATGGCTTTTTTAAATTTCCGCATTAATATTTCAATAATGATATATTGAACTGACGCGCATAAATCATACAAATTTGCCTCGATAAATCCTGGTTCTTGCTTTTGTAAAAAATAAAGCACACTTGTTTTTAAACCACTAAATGAGTAGTTTAAATCTGGCACATTAGGTTTTGCAAATTCAAAAGCTTTGGGATTTCCTTGTTGTGCTAATTTGTCTAAAACAGGTCCACCTGGATATGGCAATCCTATTAATTTAGAAATTTTATCAAATGCTTCTCCTGCAGCATCATCAATGGTTTCTCCTAATATAATTAACTCAGCCGGACTATTACATTGGACAATTTGAGTATGTCCACCACTAACTGTTAAACATAAAAAAGGAAAGCTAGGACGCTCATCAGCTATTAAATTGGCCAACACATGCGCTTGCATATGATGTACTGATATCAATGGTTTGCCAAGTGTTAACGCTAATGATTTTGCAAATTGTGCACCCACTAATAAACTCCCAATTAATCCGGGAGCTTGCGTGAAAGCAATGGCATCCAATTGCGCAAGTCTTTCACTATGAGATAAATTTGGGAATGCTTTTTTTAAAGATTCATCTACTACAGGTACTATATTTTCCATA
>CANETM010000069.1 GCA_947441205.1 Bacteroidota bacterium
TCGACCAAGCAGGTTATGGATACCGTTTTAAATAATGGGTTTACTTTTTTACAAACTGAGAAGTTAATTCAAGAATTGGCATGGCGTGAATATTATCAAAGAGTATGGCAGGTTAAAAAAGAAAATATTTGGGATGATTTAAAACAAGCACAACCAGGCGTTAATCATCATGAAATGTTGACTTCTTTCTTAAACTGCAATACAGGTATTCAAGTAATTGATGATCAAATTCGTCAACTTTATGAATCAGGATATTTGCACAACCATATAAGAATGTACATAGCATCTATTACATGTAATATTGGAAAAGCACATTGGAAAATGCCTGCTAAATGGCTATGCTATCATTTATTGGATGGTGATATAGCAAGTAATAATTGCAGTTGGCAATGGGTTGCTGGATCATTTTCTTCTAAAAAATATTATTGTAATCAAGAAAATATAAATAAGTATACACATTCAAATCAGACGGATACATTTTTAGATAATGCTTATGAAAAAATTGCTTCTATGCAAGTGCCTGATTCATTAGCGGCAGTCACTTCGCTTCAATTAAATTCAATTTTACCTGATACAAAAATCCCTATACTTGATTTAAAAAAACCCACTTTAATATACAACTCCTACAATTTGGATCCAAGTTGGCGGGCAAATGAAAATGTAAATAGGGTATTACTTTTAGAGCCATCTCATTTTAATTTAAATCCTGTTAGCGAAAAGGTAATTCATTTTGTATCGGCACTTTCTAAAAATATACCTGGAATACAAGTGTTTGTTGGAGAGATATCAGAAATTGTAGCACTCTATAAGGAAAGTGATTTGGATATTAACAAACTACTCATTTCAAAAGAACATCCAGCATTTGAATATTATCCTGGTATTAAAGATCAGCGTGATTGGATGTTCTCAACTGTTACTGGTTATTACCCATCCTTTTTTAAATTTTGGGAAAAATGTTCTCAATCAATGAGATAATTTTTTTGTTAAATACATTTCATTTTTATTTTTCTTATTGTACAACAATAGGTTGTATTATTTGTTATTAATGGTATAAAAAGAATAAGTATGACATTTCAAGAACAACTAGATGGTTTAATAGTAGAAAAACACACAATACCAGAGGCATTTCTATTACCCGCACTAATTAATCAAAAGACCTATCTGTCTGACGGAGAATTAATTACTTGGGATGGTCCAACACATGAAGTTTTTTCACCTATTTGCATTAAAACCGCTAACGGAATAGAAAGAATCAAAATTGGTTCTTATCCCGTTTGTACAGAAAAAGAAGCAAAAATTGCTTTAGATGCTGCATCCAAAGCATACAATGATGGTAGGGGGGAATGGCCAACTATGTCCGTTTCGGAGCGTATAAAGTGTGTTGAAAATTTTGTTGTAAAAATGCTTGAACAAAAATCAATAGTTGTAAAATTATTAATGTGGGAAATTGGAAAAACGTATGCAGACTCAGAGAAAGAATTTGACAGAACTGTAGAATATATTTATGCAACCATTGAAGCACTCAAGGATATTGACAGAGATTCGTCAAGGTTTACAATTGAACAAGGTATTGTGGCTCAAATTAGACGATCACCTTTAGGGGTTGTTTTATGTATGGGTCCATTCAATTATCCATTGAATGAAACTTTTACCACCTTGATACCTGCAATTATCATGGGGAATACTTTATTGTTCAAAGCGCCCAAACATGGAACTTTATTACACTACCCAATGCTTGAAGCGTTTAAATCATGCTTTCCTAAAGGGGTTGTGAACACAATATATGGACGTGGTAATGTGATTATACCTGCGTTAATGGAATCTGGAAAAATTAATGTACTTACATTAATAGGTTCTAGCAAAGTGGCAAATCAATTAAAAAAATTACATCCTAAAGTAAATCGTTTAAGGGCCATATTAGGATTGGATGCAAAAAATGCAGCCATTGTTTCTAAAGATGCAGATATTGCTTTAGCTGTTAAAGAAACCGTCTTGGGATCACTTTCATTTAATGGACAAAGGTGTACGGCACTTAAAACAATTTTCGTTCATCAATCAATTGCCAATGAATTTATTGAATTATTAAATGAGCAGGTTGCAAAATTACAATTTGGCTTGCCTTGGGAAAAAGGAGTCACTTTAACACCGCTTCCTGAGCCAGGAAAGCCAGCCTATTTAAATGATTTAATTGAGGATGCAAAATTACATGGAGCAACTGTGATGAATGAAAATGGCGGGACTATTAAAGAAACATTTTTTTATCCAGCTATCTTGTTTCCAGTAAATCATAAAATGAAAATATATAGTGAGGAGCAGTTTGGTCCTATTATTCCGATTATCCCATTTGATGATATTGAAGAACCTATACAATATATAATTGCATCAACACATGGCCAACAAGTGAGTTTATTTTCACAAAATAAAGCTGAATTGGCAAGTTTAATTGATCCTTTAGTGAACCAAGTAAGTCGTGTTAATATCAATTGTCAGTGTCAAAGAGGACCTGATAGCTTTCCTTTTACAGGGCGAAAAGACAGTGCCGAGGGAACTTTATCAGTTGTGGATGCTTTGAGGTCATTTTCAATTAGGTCATTGGTTGCTGCTAAACTAACGGATGAAAATAAAGAAATCATTAATGATATTGTAGCTTCACATGATTCTAATTTTTTGAGTACAAAATTTATATTTTAAATCTTGGCTAATTCATGAGTATTATTCAAAATGCCTTAAATGTTTTCAGTGAACCTTTGATTATTTGTGGGACAAGCCCGATGACAGGTGTATACAGAGACGGTTGTTGCAACACAGGTGCTAACGACAGAGGAACACATACCGTTTGCGCGGTTGTGACTAATGAATTTTTACAATTTTCAAAAAGTAGAGGTAATGATTTAACGGTGGATTACCCACCTTCTAATTTTAAAGGACTAGTTGCTGGTGATAAATGGTGTCTTTGTGTTTCAAGATGGATAGAAGCTTATCAGGCTAATGTTGCCCCTCCTATTATTTTGAAGGCAACCCACATTAAAACTTTAGAATTTATATCCTTAGAAGAATTGATCAAATTTGAATACAACCCAACAAATGCTGCTGACTGGACTGAAATAAATAATAAATTAGAAAAGACCTTTAAATTTGATAACTATAATGATGTTGTCTTATTCTCTAATAAAGTAATGCAAATTGCAATTGACCAAGATCATCATCCAGAAATTAATGTCCATTATAATTTTGTAAAAGTTCGCATCACTGATTACGAGAAAGGTACAGTTTCAGAAAAATGCCACCGGTTTATTAGTGAGGTGAATAAGATAAATGCTCATCATTAAATACCAAGAAACCTAAGTTATATTTGCCAAATAGGGAAAGACTATTTAATTAGTTCATTAATCAATTTTTGAATTACCGACCAAGCTTTGTCTTTAGCAATTCAAAATGATGTACTGTGTGAAAGGAAGTAAAAGCTGCCAATTCTTTTAAAGTGACTTTCCCTAAAATCGGATGTGGAAGTTGGTATTTATCTAAATCCGATTCAGACACTTTGTTAAACTTATTTACTAAAGCTTGATTTAACATTTGATGTTTTTTAATTAAATCTTCTTTAGCGTGAAATAATACAGGCTTTGGTAAATATAAGGCTGGGGATTTTGCACCTCCTGCTAAAGCTGCTTTATATAAAGTTCTAAGTTCATCAAAGGATCTTGATTCTTTTTTATTTGCCTCATATAAAATGCGTAATAATGGTTTAGGGAGTACATATGCAATATTAAGAATTTGCAAAATTTTATTTAAATGAACCAAGTCCTGACCTGCTGACCATTTATTATTAAAATTAGTTTCAAAATCATTTTGATTTAAACTGGATATCAACTCATTAAATAGATATACTCCCTGATTAAGTGAATTAATAATAGTTATTTTCTTATTCATATAAAACTTTCAAATGGTTTATAAATTGATATTTTAAATCAGATATTCCTTACTTAAAAATAGGAATTTTAATTATTATAAATACATACTAATATGCTCAAATTATCTAAATATTGGCAATTTGATCTTGATGATTAATTGAAAATGATGGATTAAAAACGCTTTTTAAAATATTACATATAAATATATGTTTATACATTTTTGTATTGTAACTTTCCTACACTAAAACTATTTTTTCAATTTAATAATTAAATTTTATGCTTAGTAGGGCAGTACTCTTGTTTATATTTATCCAATTACATTTATCAGTTACTGCGCAAGATTTTCTTGCAGGGGCTGCTACTAGAACTATTAATCCAGAAAAGGATAGTTTATACCTTGCAGGAGGTAAGGCCAATCGACCTTTTATTGATGTGCATGACAACCTTTATGTAAAAGCAATGGTGGTAAGCAATCGCAATAATAATATTACCATGCTTACATTTGATTGTATTGGTTTATTGTATCCTCAATTACAAGCAATACGATCCAGAATTAAAATTGAACTTCCCTTAATTAATCCTGAACATATTGTAATGTCATCTACACATACTCATTCAGGTCCAGATGTAGTAGGTATTTGGGGAAAAGATTTAGCACATACAGGTGTGAATGATAAACATATGCAGCTTATAGTAGATAGAGCTGTAGAAGCGATTAAGGAAGCTACTCTAGCAAGAAAACCTGCAACCATTTCTTTTGGAACTGGTTCTTTTGGAGAAGATTGGGTAAAAAATATTTCAGAACCTGGTGAACTTGATAGGTCGGTAAGTATTATTCAATTGACTGACCTTAATGGAAAGAATATTGCCATGCTTACCAATTTTGCCTGCCATCCCACTATTATGGATGATGCTAGTACCGCAGCAAGTTCGGATTATGTTTGGGGGTATTATAAATATTTAGATTCTGTGCAAGGCGGGGTGAATATGTTTTTACAAGGAGCTATAGGTGGATGGATACAACCAGAAGGCGTTCCTCATACTTATGATCAAGCTAATTATTATGGAACCTCTTTAGGGAAATATGTTTTTGAATTAACAAAAAATAAGAATGAAAGTAAAAATATAAATTTTAATTCAGTTAAGGTGGAGTTTCCATTAAGTAATCCAAGTTTTCAAATGCTGTCTAAAGCAGGCATTATTAAAAGAGATTTTGGAAAAACAGTGAGCTCTGAGATTGCTTATTTCAAAATTGGCGATGCATCCTTTGCTACTCATCCAGGTGAAACCTGTCCTGCATTAGGTATTGCAACAAAAAAACTAATGAGTAATAAGGGTCCTAAATTTGTATTAGGTTTATCGCAGGACGCCTTAGGTTATATTATTAAGCCAAGTTTTTTTGTCATGAGTAATAATATTCCTCACAGTGATTATCTTACTGGGATGAGTATTGGTCCAGAGACTATGGGGATAATTTTATCTAACTTGAAAACATTAATAATTAAGTAATGGTTAAGGTGTCCTTATTGTGATAAATTTTAAGTCGCTTTTACTTGCCCAATACGCCCACAAAATTAATATGGGCTGACCTACAAATAAGCGAATTGATGATTTAAATGGATTAAACATAACAGTACCTATCATAAATTCCCCTTTTTGAATAAAATATATATGGCTAGGAATAAAAGCAATTAACATAACAACAATCGCTATACCCGCTTTTGATCTCGTTGAATTAGGTATTAATAATAAGGCAAGTAAAATTTCAGCTACTCCAGACAAAATATTGACCTCATTTGCCCATTTAATCAAGTAGGGGGGGATAATAGGCGTATAAAACAAAGGATTTATGAAATGGTTTGCACCGGCAAATAGGTAAAATAGAATTAATGTAACTAGTAAAATATTTCTAATATGTAAGTATTTCATTTTATGAATTTAAGGTAAAAAAGACAATTAATTTTGAAAAAAAATGGGGAATTAAGTGATGTTCAGTAATAATTTTCAAAAAAATTAACATTTCATATTAAAACAATTTGTCCATTGTTTTGTTTTAATATTTTAAACATTTAATATGGAAAGAAAAGATTTTATTGAACAGGTTGGCCTTAGTGGCGCTAGTATACTCATTTTTGGCTGTATGCAAGCTTGTTCTAAATCGGAAACGACCTCAAATACCAACAATAATAATGGAAACAATTCCGGAAATACAGGAACCAATAAGGCAATTGATTTTACAATTAACATCACAGTATCCCCATATACAAGTTTAAACACTCCAGGTGGATTTTATGTGGAAAGTACAACAGGGATAATTATTGCAAGAACCTTGAATAGCGAGTTTATTGCTGTTAGCTCGGCATGTACACATCAAGGAGCACAGGTTGAGTTTCAGTCAAATAGAAACAGATTTTTCTGTTCTGCACATGGTTCAGTTTTCGATGCTACAGGCGCTGTTACAACTGGTCCTGCAACTGCAGCTTTAAAAGCATATAAGACTACTTTATCGGGATCTAATTTAAGGGTGTATTCTTAGTATTATTCTTTCCTAAAACGATTTCTATATTTGTTTTTCTTACTTTTCAAATTCTATAATATGCTCTGAAGCATATTCGTCATCTCCTGGCTTTATTCTTTTTACAAAAAAACGTGCACGTTTTCCTAATCTAACACAAGTATATTTCTCTTTAATGTCATTTGGTTCATTTAAAGGTTGTAATGAAGGGTACCAAAGTATATAGCCTGGCTTTTGGAATACCAATGTTGGTTTTGACCAATCTTGACTATTGTTTCCAATACCCAAATCTTTATTTTTATTAAAGGAAATATATATTTTATCACCTTGCCATGATTTACCCTCAACCTTTCCCATCATCATAACCCAGCAATTTAAATAGGTGTTCCAACTAACCGAAGGTCCCCAATGAAATCCACCTGTTGGTGATGATGCCGCTCCGCCGCCTTCTTCTATTGGAACTTGTAATGATCGAACAGGAGTTCCATAACTGTCATATGGGATAGAAAATGTTTTACCATCCCATCTTTTTGCTTTTCCAACAGGATTATTTAAGTCTTTCAAAGCAATACGTGCGATACTAATACATTGTCCGTTCCATTCTGTTTTAGCATTGTATGTTTTTTCATTGTAAATTCCAGGATAACCATATTCTCCATAAAATAAATACAAATAATCGCCACTTGCAATTGCTGAAGGGTCTCCAACACCTCCTGCAAAAGTATTTGATGTATTAAATGGTTTTAAAATCATTCTAGGGTCATAATCTTCTATTAATATTCCTTTGTTTGTCCAATTTTTTCCTCCATCAATCGATTTCATAACGCCAATGCGACATACTGCAGCTGGACTTTCAGGACCCGTTAAACCTTGAGGCCAAAGCTTGTTTTTATATCCCTGTTTTGTTTTTTCATCATAGGGTAATGTAATAGGGTAGTTTTCATTATGATAAATCCCAAAAAGTGTTTTACCTGAAGGGTCATTTTTATCTTGGTATACTGTTTCAAACCAAACTGCCCCATGCAATCCTTTCTGGCCTACAGGGACGTTTAATGGCATTGTTGGATCAATAACCTTTTCGGCAGGGCTTTTAAAAACATCTTCTGCATTTTTTCCATCCGCATATTTCAAATTTTTCGAATAACCCCATAATGGATCTTCGCCATACTTGCCTGGAAAAATTCTAAATGTATCGGCTATCCAAACTTCAGCCATATTACAATCCACAAAAGAGTTGAAAGTGATTTTTGGAGCAGGAATTAACTTGAATTTTGGAGTAGCTGAATTGTCTATTGACATGTTAGGCTCACCTAATAATCCTAAGATTATATTAAGCCATGAGAAAATTATTACTATTTGCATACCTATTTATTTAATGATGGTAAAATTTGCATTTTAAATTTAGATATTTTCTCATGCTCCAACAAGCTTTTTAACTCATTTTTAATTTATCAATCTAATACTGGGGGTGTGAAAATAGTATTTGAACTGAAGTTAAAA
>CANETM010000070.1 GCA_947441205.1 Bacteroidota bacterium
GAATCACGTCCTAAAGCTAATCCTGCATTGTTAACTAGTAAATCTACGGCTTGCCATTCAGCAGGCAGCTTACCTAAATTTTCAAATACGGCTTCTTTATCTTGAACATCAAAAATCAAGCAAAGTGTTTTAATTCCAAATTGATTTTCTAATCCTGCGGCAACGGCTTCTAATTTTTCTTTTCTTCTTGCCGTTAAAATTAGATTCCATCCACCCGCTGCAAACTTTTCAGCAATTGCTTTTCCAAATCCTGAACTTGCTCCTGTAATTAGTATTATTTTAGACATTTTATAATTTTTATAAGTACTATTTATTTTAAGATTGAGTTGAAGATATTAATTATTAAGAATATCCCCAATGTTTACTTTTTTTCTGCAGCTTGAATAAAACTAAGTAGTGCATTATTTACTTTTTCAGTCGCTTCTAACATGCCCATATGCCCAACCTGCTTAAGTATCATAACATTATTTTCGGGCAATAGTTTAGTTTGTTGTAATGAATCTTCAATAGGAACTGCAATATCCTCCTCGCCCACAATCATCCAAATAGGGATTCGTTGTTGGGTTAGCATATGTGTATGTGCTTTTCGATTACGCATAGCCATTACAAACTGAACCATGGCTTCGGGACTTATATCACTTGCACTATCTATAACATCCTGTATTTGTTCAGGATGCACTTGCTTAAAGGCGTTCCCAAATAAATTTCGGGTTGCAGTTTCTAAAAACTTTTGTGTACCGTGTTCAAGTAAAAATTCAGCAATTTTTAATCGACTTTCTTTTTTAGCAGAACTATCTTCAAAAGTGGTTGAGTGGACTAATCCTAAACCAATAACGTGATTTACATAATAGTCTGCAAGTGCTAATCCAATATAACCACCCATACTATGACCCAGCACATAATACTTTTCAATATGTAAACTATGCATGAGTTCATGTAAAACTTCAACATAATTGAGCATTGAAGGCGCATGCGAATGATGAATATTTAATGGCTTACAATGTACGCCTGGTAAATTGGGTGCAATAACACGGTAATGATTGGAGAGGAACTTAATTTGTTGTTTCCAAATACAATGATCCTCGCCAAATCCATGTATTAATAATATAGGCGCTTTGCCTTTATTTGCATCACTATTTCCTTCATCAAAATAGGCTAATTGGTCCTCACCGTAATCGTAATAATGTAACATGTTGTTATTTTAGCCTATTTGTAATGATGTAAATGAACTATTCAATAAAGCTAATTCATTATTTTTTGTTTTCAAGCTTTCCTCTTTGGATCAATCTAATTTGTAAAAACAAACTAATTACCATTAAAACCATAACAGGTGCTGAAAAATGTTGAGGGATCCAGTGACTTGAGATCATTAGTATTGCAGTAGCAATAAAAAATACATATCCTAAATAGGACGTCCATTTTTTAGATATAAAATAAATAGGAATAACTAATAAGTACAATGGGTGCAACCAAATTAAGTTGTAATTGTCATGACATGCATTGTGTAAGGATATTTGACTCATATAAAGTACCAATGCACCACCAACTCCGAATAGGAATAATAAAATAATATCTAAAATACGTGCAATTCGTTGTGTTAATAATTTATTCCAAAAAGCAACAAAAATATAAATCGCTAAAAACAAAATCAAAATGGCAATTGGCTGTATTCCTTTTTCAACGGGTTTATTGTTATACTTTAAATGGTTGGTAGCTAAAACAAACCTAGGATTTAGCGCCAATTTTTTATATAATAAAATGGGCAAAAATGCTTCCTGGTTTAAATTGGGTGTTTGATCGGATACTGTACCTAATAATAAGTCAATGCCTAAACCAACCCATCCAAGTCCATTGTTATAAGGACCTGCTACCACTTCTTCTCTAAAGGAATGTATTCCAATACTGTATTGGTTAACTTGATAGTGTTTAAATAAACCGTCTTTCACCCTTGTGGTACAATTGTCAGTAATAAAGTTGTACAAATAAAAACGGTTATTACCAATCAAATTAATTTGCAACTCACTATACCATTTTTCCTTTTCAGCAGCTTTTAAATTTAATACCTGCTCATGTACGTCTCTAGCATAATACTGGTATTCGTATAAAAAATTAGAATAGGTGTCAACGCTAATAAAATAAATTAAGTCACCCTTCATGAATTTGGCAACAAAGTTGGGTGTATTAAAATCAAAGCTTCCGAAATTAAAAACAAAATCGGTATGATTGACGCTATCGACAACGCGAATGGCAGTATGTCCCCAAATAGTATATAAATCATCACCTGCATCACAAGTGATTAAACTAAAACGAAGTTTTGAATGTGTTAAACTATCATTGGAATTTGCAATAGGAGTAGCACTTGCCCTAGGTAGTTCAATCCCAAAAAATAGTAATAGGGAAATGAAAAAAAATATTTTTTTCATTTATGATTATTTACGACTGTAGTTAGGTGCTTCCTTTGTGATATCAATATCGTGTGCATGACTTTCCTTCATACCCGCGTTGGTGATTTGAACAAAAGTTGCATTTTGTAAATCCTTAATTGTTTTAGCGCCACAATATCCCATACCGGCTTTTAATCCACCTACAAACTGATAAATGATTTCACTTAAGCTTCCTTTATAGGCTACACGACCTTCAATACCTTCTGGTACAAATTTTTTGCTATCCGTATCTTCTTGAAAATACCTATCACCACTTCCTTGACCCATCGCACCAATACTTCCCATTCCACGGTAACCTTTAAATTTACGTCCTTCATATATTATGGTTTCACCAGGACTTTCTTCGGTACCTGCGAAAATACTTCCCATCATAACGCAATTGGCTCCTGCAGCTAAAGCTTTAACCATATCACCTGTATAACGAATACCTCCATCAGCAATTACTCGAATATTTCTTCCTTTCTATGCTTTAGTGGCTTCCATGATAGCCGTTAACTGAGGTACACCTGCACCCGCTACAATTCGAGTAGTACAAATGGATCCAGGTCCAATACCTACTTTAACTGCATCAGCACCAGCATTTGCTAATGCTAATGCCCCTTGTGAAGTAGCTATATTACCTGCAATAACAGGTAGATTTTTAAAATTCTTTTTTAAAGATTTCAATGCTTCAATTACGCCCTTGCTATGTCCATGTGCACTATCTAATGAAACAATATCAACACCTACTGCCTGCAAAGTAGCAGCGCGTTCTAAAATATCTTTTGTAATACCTAATGCAGCACCGACTAATAAACGACCAATGCTATCCTTTACTGCATTTGGAAAGGCACTTAATTGCAAAATATCACGATAAGTAATTAAGCCAATCAACTTTCCTTGCTTACTTACTACAGGCAATTTTTCAATTTTGTATTGTCGTAATATTTTTTCTGCTTTTCTTAAATCGGTTCCTTCTGGAGCAATGATTAAATTTTCTTTAGTCATTACCTCGCTTACTTTTCTACTTCTATCTGTTTCAAAACGTAAATCTCTATTGGTTAAAATACCAACTAACTTATTTCCTTTATCAATAATTGGAATGCCACCAATTTTATTTTCCTTCATTAAAATTAATGCATCACCAATAGTTGCATTTATTTCTAAGGTAATAGGGTCCACAATCATACCACTCTCACTTCGTTTTACTTTACGAACTTGCTCGGCTTGGCGTTCGATACTCATATTTTTATGCAAAATGCCAATGCCGCCTTCACGTGCAAGTGCAATTGCTAAACTTGCTTCAGTAACGGTATCCATTGCTGAAGATAAAATGGGAACGTTTAATTGGATGTTTTTGGTAAGCTGACTGTGAATTTTTACTTCAGACGGAACAATTTCAGCGTAAGCGGGCATTAACAATACATCATCGAATGTTAAGCCTTGTCCAAAAATACGGGAGTTGTTGGTAGAATTTCTTGTTGCCATAGGCAAAGGTAGCTTTTTGGCAGATTTAGGCAAAATACTTTTTTACAGCTGAAACACAATGACTTATGAGCAGGAATATATATTTCCAGCATGTAAATGAATTAACCCATTTAGCTCTAATGCTAATATATGCCCTGCTAGATCAGTACTTGAAATAGCTAATTGACTACTAATAATATCCTTATGAATGGGGCCTTGTAATTGTATTATATTGAATATAGATGCTTGAATTTCACTTAAAGGAGCGGTAGTTTGCGATAAGTCTAATGCGTTGTCATCAATTTGTTTAATGGGCCATTGCATGTTTTCGAGTAATTGTATGGGGTCATGATACATAGAAGCAATATTATTTTTGATTAACCATAAACAGCCCTTACTTTTTTCATCATGAATTTTACCAGGAACCGCAAATACTTCGCGATCATATCCTCTTGCTAGTTTTGCAGTAATCATACTACCACCCTCAACCTGACTTTCAATCACAATGGTAATATCCGACAAGCCTGCAACGATTCGGTTTCGTTTTGGAAACTGATAGGGCATGGTTAAAGTGTTTTGGCGACATTCCGTAATCAGGCCTCCTTGTTGTTTTAAAATATTAATGGCTAGACGCCTATGTTGATTTGGATAAATTTTATCTAATCCATGTGCAAGCACACCCCATGTTGGTAAATGATTATTGAGTGCTGCTTCATGTGCAATACCATCAATGCCTAACGCTAATCCACTAATAACGCCAATTTTCAAATGGCTAAGACCTTCCATTAATTCATGAATTATTTTTTTTGCATGATGTGTATGTTGCCTGGTACCAACGATACTAATGAGTTGAGGTAAATTAAAATGATCCGAACCCTTTAGATATAAAACAATAGGAGGGTCGCTAATATTGGAAAGTCGGTCGGGATAATTTTTATCTAATATGGAAAAAGTAGAAATTGAATGCTTGTCAATAAATTTCATTTCATCCTCAGCTTCTTTTAATGGCCATTCATTTTTCTTATTGGACGATATTTTAAAAATATATTGGGCAGAAGAAAAATGACGAAGCATTTTTAATTTGTGACTTTCAGGAATGCCCTTTAATATGCTAAAAGCAATAGAATAAAATAATTCCTCACTTAAATTTAAGCTTGAAGAATTATTTGATGTTGAGGCTTGATGAATCATGCGCTAAACATCGTTATAATTGAAATTGCTTTATGAAGTATTTCTACTGCAAAGTGATGGTAAAACTGGTGCGTCTGTTTTGTGCCCTACCTTTCTCAGTGTTGTTGTCTGCAATGGGTTTGGAGTCTCCTAATCCTTTTGTAGTGATTCTTGTACTTAGAATACCTTTATTCATTAAGTATTGTGCAATTGACTCAGCGCGCTTTGAAGATAATAGTATGTTGTTAGCGGCAAGTCCAGTATTGTCGGTATGACCTTCAATTAAGATAGTTGCTTTTGGAGATGCTTGTAAATAATTTACCAATGCATTTAATTCAACATTTGAATTACTTAATAAAGTTGCAGCATTGGTTTCAAAAAATACATTGTTGAAATTTTTTGTAAACTGATTTACAATTGGATTTAAATTAAATGGAATCGTTGAGCCTTTGATAGAATCAAGATATTTTTTATTGATTAAAATACTTGCATATTCATGTTGAGGGCTATTTACTTGAATCCCTAAACTGTCGAAATAAGGTAGCGATAAAACAAAGTATCCTGTTGAATCAACATTAATGGTCATGAATTTATTTGCATCACTTGGGTCAACCAATTTCACAGTGCCCGTTAATGATTTTTTTGTAATCGCATCATTGATATAGCCATTGAAGTATAAGGTTTTATTTGCTCTTGCAAAATTAGGTAAGCTAATTTTATAAATGTCTAAACCACCTCTACTATCAGGTCGATCACTAGCAATATATCCTTCTTTTCCATTGCTTGAAATGGCAACACTTTGTTCGTTTTCATTGGTATTAATTGGATAACCCAAATTGATAGGTTTTGCCCAACTGCCATTTACTTTTTTATAAGTAACAAATAAATCAGCACCACCAAAACCTGGCCATCCAGTTGAAGAAAAATATAGTGTTTTATTGTCAGCATGAATAAATGGTGTTTGTTCATCACCTGCAGTATTAATTGCAGCCCCTAGGTTTACAGCTTGTTTCCATCCACCTCTTTCATTTTTATAAGATACATAAATATCTATTCCTCCATAACCTCCCGGCTTATTACTACTAAAATATAATGCTTGACCATCAGGGGATATACTTGGTGCACTTTCCCACCAATTGGTATTAATATTTTGGCCTAAATTTTTTGGTAATGACCATCCCGTATTTGATTTAGTAACCTTATAAATATCATATCGACCATAACCATTTTCGTTATATTCTGCTGAATAATAAAGGGTATTTAAATCGGATGACAAACTAGGTGCTCCTTTTTTAGCTGCCAAGTTTAAGCTGTCTGATAATGGTTGAGCGATGGATGTATTGTTTGGGCTAATAATACTATAAAAGAAATCCTCGCGTAATATACCATCCTTACGCATAAATATTAATAGACTGTCTTGAACTGTTACTGTTGGAAAATACTCAGCATTGGCTGTATTGATACTATCACCTGCGTTAATCACTTTACTATTTTCATCCATTGGATAGGACAATGCAAAATCACAAATGGTTTTTAATTGATTAAAACTTTGCGTTAAATAAACTGGCAGTCCCTCTTTAATTTTATTAAGCAAATCATTTGCTTTTTTATAATTACCAAGGCTTGCATAGGTATTTGCATATTTTACAAAATAGGGTGCGCAACTTGCGCTATCAATACTTATTGCTTTTTCAAATATTGCAATTGCATTTTCATTTTTCTTCAAATCAACATAAACTTGAAACAATGTAATATAGCTGTAAATGTAATTACTGTCTTTTTGGATACTTTCATTTAAAAATTCAACTGCTTCAGGAAATTCATGATTATCAATGGCAGTTACCGCTTTTTCAAAAAGCTTTTGTGCAGCAGAATTGTTTTGGGCTTGAACATTAGAAATGCAAAAAAAATTAAATCCCAAAATAAATAAAAATAGTGCGAGCCTATTTTTCATAAAAGCTAATTGAAATGTAAATATACTTATTATGGCACTTGAATATACTTATGTAACTGAGCGCTTAATTCCCATTGTGGATTTTGCTTAACGTATTCAATTACCAATGGCGTTATTTGTGCTTGTTTATCCCACTCAGGCTGTAAATATAATTTACAATCAGGAGCAACTTGTTTGGCATAGGTTTCAGCCCAATCAAAATCAGAATTATTAAATACAACCACTTTTAATTCAGAAGCAAATTTTAAATTTTCAGCTAAAGGAGCTTTAAACTTTTTCGGCGATAAGCATACCCAGTCCCATTGTCCTGACATGGGACTAGATCCCGAAGTTTCAATATTTGTTTGAAATCCAGCTGCCTTTAAAGCGGTAGTTAATGTGTTTAAATTATACAATAAAGGTTCGCCACCAGTTATAATTGCTAATCGACCGGGATGTTGCAAAGCACTTTGAACAATTTGATCAATGGATAAAACGGGATGCATGCTTGCATCCCAACTTTCTTTAACATCACACCAAACACAACCTACATCACAACCCGCCAAGCGAATAAAATACGCTGCCTTGCCTTGATGATATCCTTCGCCTTGCAAAGAATAAAACATTTCCATTACTGGATATTGTTGTGGTTGGGTGTTACTCATATAATAAGTGATGAAAGTTTTGCTAAGGGCAGACTTTATTTATACATGATAAAATTTGCCTTCATAAGCTTTCATCGTATTTTTTAATAATCCTGCAATGGTCATTAAGCCAACACCTCCTGGCACTGGTGTCACAGCTGATGCTTTTGTAATGGCCTGCTCAAAGTTAACA
>CANETM010000071.1 GCA_947441205.1 Bacteroidota bacterium
ATTCGTATTTTTCATTTATTGATTTAACCACATCGCTTCTTACCTTTTTTTGAAGCCCTACATTTTTATCCTTCAAACCCAATGCATGATTGATTTGATGGATTTCTACCACCTTATTTTTCAAACTAAATGAAAGTAATAATTTAATAAGGCCCACCTCAATAGGTGTAAATGCCTGTGAAATAGATTTATTTTTTAAGATAGCTAACTGCGCTACTTCTAATTTTCTTTTTACACTCCTATTAAATACCCAAATGGAAGTAAAAATCACCAATATGATAAATACTAAAATCAAGATTAAATAAAATAATTGTGTTTCAGATCCCCATATACTTGTTCTCATTAGCTCAAAATCATTGATTTTAAAGGGATACACCGTAAATGATTTTGTACCAGCGTCATAACTGTAAATTTCATTTTCATCAATAAACATATCTAAAACCTGGAATCGTCTTACTAAAAATTGATTTAAAGCAGGATTTTTTGACTTATATATTTTATTATGAACATAGTCAAACAAGTATGTTTCTTCATTAGCACGATGCAGTAGTCCATTTTTGTAAGATAAATATTCACTATTCGTATAATCATTTTTTACAAGCTCTACAATATCACTTTTTAAATCCCCAAGCTTAATCCATTTACGTGTAGTAATGTCCAAATAATAGCTTGAAAATATAGTCTTACCTGTTATATTTTCAGACCCATTGATACCTGCATTAATAATACGCTGTAAAGGAACATAAAGTCTTCCTTGTTGTTCAGAAAACCATAAATAATTGGATGCAATAATTTCCTCACTTAATGGAATAATATCCCATTCCTTATCCTGAAAATTAAATTTTCTTAAACTTCCATTTGATTTCCAAAAACCATAACCACCATAACTATACAATTCGTTTTTGTAAAAAAATGTTTTGCAATTTATATTATAATTTAAATTAATGGTTTTGTCCAATCGCCTAAAAACACATGAAATTGAATCGTATTTAACCAATTGAAAAATAAAACCCGTTTGTTCTATGCTAACAAACAAACCATTCCCGTTTTTGTAAAGCTTTTGAGCATTTGGCGCCAACATGGTGTTTTTTAAGGGAATGAGCTCTGATTCCTTTGATAGGTTAATGGTTAGATTTTGGTTTTTTAGGCTAAGTATTTTCGAAACTAGGGGGGTATTGGGTACCGTATAAAGGGTATCAGTCCATTGACCCAATAGGATATTTGATTGAATTAATAATAAAGACACCATTATCAAGAAAAAATGTCTTTTATTGTAAATCATTGAAAATCAATTTATTAATTGGAAAATTACGTATATTAAAAAGCAGTAATGACAATAAAGATAGGAAATTACCTATGAAACTTACTTAGTTTGATGCTAAAAATGAGGGAGTTGGTAATGTATTTTTGCTGTGCTAAGATTAGGCAAAATTGGTGAATTTGTTAACAATTTAGTAATCTTGTTTTACCTACATTTCATAGGTAAAATGCCAATTTTAGCGCTTACATCAAACACAAAATTTACCGTTATGGATTTTAATTCAATCATGAAAATTTTCTTACCAAAAGATAGAGTTTTTTTTCAATTATTCGAGGAGGTTGCCGAGCATGTTCAAGAAATGGGCATTAAATTGAAGGAAATGGTAAACGAGCCAGATGTTGATGTTAGAGCCAATATTTTAGCACAAATTGAGAACTTAGAACATAAAAATGACGACTTAACCCACACCATTTTTACTGAACTAGGTCGCAATTTTATTACTCCATTTGACAGAGAAGACATACACTATTTAGCTACTTCATTGGACGATATTGCTGATTATATTTATGCATCTGCTAAGAAAATTAATTTTTATAAGGTAAACCCAAATGATACAGGTATTCACAAATTAGCTGAATTGATATTACAAGGTACAACGGAAACAAAAAAAGCAGTCATGGGTCTACGTAATATGAAAAATATTAAAGAAATGACGGAAGCTATGATCAAAGTTAACAGCATTGAAAATCAAGCTGATGATGTATTTGATATGAGTATTGAAAAATTGTTTGAACAAGAAAATGACTTCAAGGAAGTAATTAAGAAAAGAGAAATTTATCAAGTTTTAGAAATTGCAACTGATAAAATTGAAGACGTTTCTAATGTCATTGAATCTATCATTATCAAGTACGCCTAATTTAACTTACGATGTCTTTATTAATAATCATCATAGCGCTTGCGCTAATTTTTGACTATATCAATGGTTTTCACGATGCTGCGAACTCAATTGCAACAGTAGTTTCTACCAAGGTTCTTACACCTTTTCAGGCCGTATTATGGGCTGCATTGTTCAATACGGTTGCATTCTGGATTTTTAAAGACCACGCAGTTGCGAATTCAATTAGCAAAACGGTTTACAAGGACTTTATTACTTTACCCGTTATTTTTTCAGGTTTATTAGCAGCCATTTTTTGGAACTTGCTAACCTGGTGGTATGGAATACCTTCCTCCTCATCACATACTTTAATTGGTGGATTCGCAGGTGCCGCAATTGTTCATGCATTAATGTTAAAAGGTATCGATTATTCCTGGGCAAAAATTGTAGATGCTGACACAATCATTAAAACTATACTTTTCATTTTCTTAGCTCCGATTATAGGAATTGTTATTTCTGTTTTCATAACACTTGTAACCATCATGCGAAACATTTGGTGGCGATTTGTAATTATTTCACTTGCCACACTTGCTACCGTTATTATGTTTGATAAGTTTGAAGATAGTAAAATAAAGGAGAATGTTCAAAAATTTTATGGCATTGACAAATATGAGAAAGAAGTAAAAAATATCAAAGAGGAATTGAAGCTAAATCCTAACGATACAATTTTACTCTCAAAAATTAGCGTAAACGAACAAAAATTATCAACAGCAAATCAGTATTATAATGCCTTATTTCCATACTTAAGTGATTATGATAATTTATCAGCTGATAAAATAGCAAAAATAGCAAATGAAAAAGGTTTGCTTAATAGTGTAGCTGTGAGTAAATTAAAAGATGATGCTCGTAATGCAAATGATTTTTTAGTAATGGAAGCTAAAGCACCTGAAAATAAAGATATAAAAGCTGAATACGACATAGCAAAAAATAAAACAGAGGACTATAAAAATCCTATCAAATTATATTTAGCTAAAGAAATTTCAGCAGACTCTGCTATTACTGCAATGAATGCGATTTATCCAATTCAAGAAAAAAATATAATAAACGTAAAAGCTAAGCTTGAAAAATTTAATATTGAAAAAACATTTGCTAGTGAAATTGACAAAGCGGATAATTCAATGATCGTATATGGCATAATTGGTGCTTCGTTAATATTCATGCTCATTTATTTATATGTTGAAAAAATAAAAACACCTACTGCTTTTACAGTTGCGAGAATGTTTAAAAAATTACAGCTATTTAGTTCCGCTGCATTTAGTATTGGTCATGGTGGCAATGATGCTCAAAAAGTTATGGGTATTATTGGTGCTGCCTTAATTGCGAATGGTTCTATTCAAGATTTTGGTCAATTACCAGGTTGGGTTCCTGTTGCTTGTTATTTATCAATTGGATTAGGCACCATGAGTGGAGGTTGGAAAATTGTAAAAACCATGGGATCAAAAATTACAAAAGTTACCCCATTGGAAGGCGTTGCTGCTGAAACAGCTGGTGCATTTACTTTATTTTTTACAGGTCAAATGGGTATTCCCGTTTCAACGACACATACCATTACAGGATCCATTATTGGCGTTGGTGCAACAAAAAGATTAAGCGCTGTTCGATGGGGCGTTACTACTAATTTATTATGGGCATGGGTACTAACCATACCAGTAAGTGGTGTATTAGCTGCAATAACTTATTTGATTGTTCATTACATTTTAAAATAAATGATTTTGCACTAAAAAAAACAGCCATTTTTAGAAAAATATCAATAAAAAAAGTCCCTCCGAAATGAGGGACTTTTTTTATACAGTCATTGCAATCGTTTGAGGAACATTAAATGATTAAGACTGTTTGTTAGTTATTAATTTATTAAATTTAAGTTGGGTTACTTTTTCCCATCAACCGTATTAATTGTATACCAATAAATGAAACATCATGATTGAAAAAAAATACTTTAAAACAAAAGATTACGTAAAAGTAAAATTCACTTTGAACACTGAAGCAAAAAAAGTGGACATTTTAGGTTTGAATAATGAGTGGAAAAAGGGCGTTGCCATGACAAAGAAAAAAGAAGGCATCTTTTCGGCCGAGTTAAATTTACCAAAGGAATCTTCACACGAATTCAGATATTTCGTTGACAAAAAAGTTTGGTTGAATGATGAGCAAGCTGATGCGGAATCTGCAAATATTTTTGGCACTACTAATAGCGTAGTTACATTATAATCATTGAATTTGATTTTAAATAAGAAAGCTTCCGCAAAATTGTGGAAGCTTTCTTATTTATGTAGTATGGTAATATAATGGTTGCAGTCAACTAATTTTTTTATTTATTGGCTATTGATAACATGAATTTTAGTTTGACGTCCATCTATATAATTAAAAGCTGCGCCATTAAAACATCCGTTTTGTTCTAGTGCAACTCGCACCGGCTTATCCCATCCAGCAAGCTGATACAAAGCATTTAACTCAATGGAATAACAGGTATTATTATGCATTACATAGTCACCTGATCCTGGAACACCTCCTTGCATATCCCACATTCCAATAGTAGTTCCTGCTGCATGGCCATGAAACCCAATTGGATGGGTATAAATACTTGGCGTAATTCCTTCAGATATTGCTTGGGCTCTTGTTGCAGCTAATATCTTATTGCCAGTGATGCCCGTTTTAAAATGACCTGTTAATATATCCTGTAGGCGATTAGTTTTTTTAAACGCTTCCTGCAAGTCAGAAGGTACCATTTGTTCATTTGGAAGCAGCACATAGGCTTGCTCTTGTACATCAGAGTTAAGTCTTAAATAACTAATTCCAAAATCACAATGTAAAAAATCACCAGGTCTAATTATTTCATCTTTCTCATTCGTTACTCTTCTTTGAATTTCAACAGATGGATGAAACCAGGTTCCTAAACCCATATCACTTAGTTTTTGTCTAAACCACCACACCAAGTCAGTCGTACTTGTTTTGTTAACTTGAACTACTTTATTACTAAAGCCCTCCTTAATAATGGCATGTGTGATTTTTAATAAGGTTGGGAAATAGGCCATTTCTTTTTCGGTCCTTGTTTCAAGCCATGCTAACGCTAAAGGTTCTGCCGAAATAACTTGCTGCTTTTCCTGGGTATTTAAATGGGCTAAAAATTCACGATACTCCGTTAAATCAAGTCCATCGGCATGACCAAAATCGGGTGAATAGTTTAAAGCAATCTTTTGAGGATGCATGGTTCTAAGTAAGTTTACCAAAGCCTCCCATTGATCGGGTGTTTTTTCGGGATCCCATGCTGGTACAATTAGTTTGCCAACTGGATACCTAGCAACAGCGTATTTTTTTAAGGTATTATTTTTGGCATCTCTATAAAAAACCAAAATGGTTCTTCGTCTTGCTGATAACCATTCGGCAGGTAAAAATGTTTTTACAATGGGGTCTTCATTATATTCTCTTGTCATCATTACCCAACAGTCAATTTTAGTTGAATCCATTAAACGAGGTAGTAAGTTTTCCAATCTATCCTCTAATAATTCATTGATAATTTTTGCTTGTGATTGCATTGTCTCTACTTGTGCATTAGAGGTAATTAGCGAACTTAATAGAAAAAGGATTGCAATGATGTGTTTCATATTTATGATTTAATGAATTCCAAATAAAACAAACAGGGAATAGAAGTAAATTAACTACTAAATTTGCAATTATGAAATTTTCTTTTGGAATTTTATTTATTTTAATAACTATCTGCAGCATAAAAACAAATGGGCAAGATAGTTCAGCAAATCAATTAAATACGGTTGTTGTTTCAGCTAATAAAATAAGTGAAAAAAGAATAACTGCTCCCATAGCAATGTCCGTTATTAGTCCAAAAACAATTAATGCTTTAAAAGCCAATAGAATTGATTATTTATTAAATACGGTGAGTGGCGTTTATATGCCAACCATTGGGAATGAACAACACATGATGTCCATTCGACAACCTATTTCGCTGAAAGGTTTGTATTTATATTTAGAGGACGGTATGCCAATAAGAACGAGTGGTCTATTTAGTAATAATGCCTTAATTGAAATAAATAGTTCAAATATTCAAAGTATCGAAGTTATTAAAGGACCCGCATCTGCATTATATGGCGCAGAAGCAATTGGCGGTGTTGTAAATATCATAAGTCAGCAGGCACCAACTCAAAAACTTTACACTTTTACCAATCAAGTTACCTCTTTAGGGCTTTTTAAGTCCGATTTAAATATTGGGCTCCCAACAAAAAAGGGCGGTTGGATAATGAATGCAAACTACAGTGCACAAAATAATGGCCCTATTGACTACAGTGATTTTTCAAAAAAAAGTATAAGCATCCGTCATGATTTCAGCCAGCATAAATGGAAGGGTTATCAGACCATTAACTATATCAATTATTATGCGCAAATGACCGGCTCAGTAGATAGCAGTAGCTTTGTTTCACGTAATTTTAATTCTCTTCAAACTTTCACTTATCGAAAGTTAAATGCACTTAGATTTAGACAAAATTTAAGTTACCAATGGAATCATTCGAATAATACTATTTTTAATTTTATGTTTCGAGACAATGCAATGGATCAAAATCCAACCTATTTAATTGGATCTACTTCTAATCCAACTGCATTTAGAGGACAAACTAACCGAAATGTATTTAACGCCTTTGTATTCGATGTTCAACACTTAATACAAATCAAAAGCTTGAATAGTAAATTAATTTTAGGATTTTCAGAAGATAATACGCGTCAAAATTTAAAAGCAAACTTTATTAATATTTTTAAGGATACCGCAATTGGCAAGTTCACTAAATTCAGTTATCCAGCAATTGATTCGCTTTTAACGAATTACCAAACAAAAATTAATAATCAAGCTTTATACTTGAATTTTATTTCAAAAATTGGAAAACACTTCAATTCAAATTTAGCATTACGCTATGATCAATTTGAATACCTATTCCAAAATAAATTGAAAACAGGTACGCCAAGTTCAAATAATAATTTTAGTAGTGTAACACCAAAATTAGGAATCACCTACAATCAAAAACAGTTTGGTGCCTACCTCAATTATAGTCAGGGTTTTGTACCGCCACAAATAACTGAAATTTATAATGCTATAAGGGTTCCCTATTTGTTGCCTCAAACATTTAAGAACCAAGAATTTGGCGGATGGCTAAAACATAAAAACTGGTTTTTTGAAATTTCAGTTTACCAACTGAATGGAGAAAATGAAATTATTTCAGTCAGACAACCTGATGGTGTGAATTTGAATCAAAATAGTGGTAGCACACAACACACAGGTATTGAATATCAAATACAATATCAACCATTGAGCATTTTGTCATTTAATTGGAATGGGACCTATGCAAAACATAAATATGTTCAAACGATTATTAAAGGAACTGATGTCAGTGGTAAGGAAATGAATGCGGCTCCTAACTTTTGGAGTAATTTAAA
>CANETM010000072.1 GCA_947441205.1 Bacteroidota bacterium
GGACAAACATGGACTGACCTTACAAATAATATTGTTGGTTTCCCTAAAGGAGCTTGGATTCCACAAATTAGAACTTCAAGCTTTAATGCTAATGAAGTTTTTGTTGTCGCTAATAATTACAGACAAGGTGATTTTGCACCTTATATTTTTAGATCAACTGATTTAGGTAAAACATGGACCAGCATGGTGGATGAGAAAAAAGTGAATGGTTATGCTTTAACTGTATTACAAGATCCAGTTGAACCTAATTTAATTTTTGTAGGTACTGAGCAAGGTTTTTATGTAAGTTTAGATAATGGCGTTAGCTATCAACAATGGAAAAATGGATATCCATCTGTATCAACATATGACTTTGCTATTCAAGAAAGAGAAGCTGATTTAGCAATCGCAACTTTTGGAAGAAGCTTATGGGTATTAGATGATATTAAGCCATTAAGAAAATTAGCGGCAACTAAAGGTGAAGTCAATAAGTTTTTTGTAAGCGCACCTGCTGCTAGTTATAATTTGTCCATTAAGAACTCACCTTACGAGTGGAGTACTTGGGGAATGTGGGATGCACCAAATAAACCAACAGGATTGCCAATTACAGTTTATACAACTGACAGTAATAAAAAAGCAAAAGTGCAAATTAGAGATATTAATGATACGCTAATTCGTAGCTTAACTTTTAAAATTGATACTGGTTTCAATAGAAATTACTGGGGTTTTGAACAAAAAGGAAAACGTGCAGCAGGTTTTCCAAAATCTGGTGGCGGTGGTGGAAGAAGAATGATGGATGAAGAAGCAAGTGCTGCAGCTGCTAATGATGACGAAAAAGAATTTACAGGCAGAGATGTATTAGCTGGTAAATATAAAATTGTGGTAACAGTTGGTAATCAAAAAGATTCAGCTTGGGTTGAAGTTAAAGACGATCCAAGATTGCCAAGCAAAAATGAAGTGGTACTTGCTCAAGATGCTTCTTTAAGAAAATTACAACCAGCAAATGATAAATACAATGCTGCGTTAGATTTAATTGATGATGCAGAATTAGTGCTTACAGCATTAAAAGCAGAATGGAAAGATAAAAAAGACAAAGGGGTAGATACCTTAAATAAAGCGCATAAAATTGTTTCTGAAAAATTAAAAGATTTAAGAGCCTTTATGATGGGTAAGAAACAAGAAAAGCAAGGATACGGAACAGTTCCAGTAATTACACCAATAGGTATTATTAGAAATGCAAGTATGTTAATTAGTGGTAAGATTACTGCTCCTGCTGAGCAAGAGCAAGCTGCAATTGACGCTGCTATTACTGCTGCAGGTGAAGTGGCAACTAAAGTAAATGCATTTATTGAAAAGGATTGGGCTGACTTCAGAAAATTAGTTGAAGCGAATCCGATTAAAAAATTCAAAGAGGTTGAATTAATTAAATAAGTTTAAATGAGTCTCTTCGGAGACTCATTTTGTTAAAATTAAAAAGTATGAAAAAAACGATTGCAATTCTTTTACTCATGATGGTAGCAAGTACAAGCGGAGTAATGGCGCAAAAGAAAAAAGTAAGTCCAGTAGTTGAAGGATCAAGTATTACACAAGATCCAATAATTAAGGCTCAAAATTTCAGACTCATTGGGCCATTTAGAGGAGGTAGGGCAGCAGCTGGTGTAGGTTCATATAGTGAATCAAACACTTTTTTCATGGGCTCAACGGGTGGTGGAGTTTGGAAAACAACCGATGCAGGTTCCAATTGGAAAAACATTTCTGATGGATATTTTGGAGGCACGATTGGTGCAATTGCTATAGCGCCATCAAATGAATCAATCCTATATGTTGGTGAAGGAGAAAATTCAATGCGTGGAAATGTTAGTGAAGGACTAGGTGGCGCATGGAAATCAACTGACGAGGGTAAAACTTGGAAAAATATTGGATTAAAAGAAAGTCGTCATATTGTAAGGTTAATTGTACATCCTAAAAACCCAGATATTGTTTGGGCTGCAGTGATGGGACATTTGTTTGGACCTAATGAAAACAGAGGTGTTTATAAAAGTAATGATGGTGGTGCTACTTGGAAAAAGGTATTATATGTGAATGCCCAAACAGGTGCAAGCGATTTAATTATTGATCCTAGTAATCCTGAAGTTTTATATGCAGGTACATGGCAATTAATTAGAACACCGTATAGTTTAGAAAGTGGAGGCGAAGGATCCGGTATGTACAAAAGTACAGATGGCGGTGAAACTTGGACTGATATTAAAAAGGCTAAAGGTTTACCAAAAGGTGTTTGGGGTATTGTAGGTGTAGCCGTAGCAAAATCAAATACTGATAAACTGTATGCATTGATTGAAAATAAAGACGGTGGATTGTATATGTCTGATGATGCAGGAAAATCATGGGAACTTGTTTGTAGCGATAATAATATAAGACAAAGAGCATGGTATTACACAAAAGTATTTGTCGACCCATCGGATGAGAATAAAGTGTATTGTCCGAATGTGAATTTTATGGTTTCAACGGACGGTGGAAAAACTTTTAAAGGTGGACAAACACCTCATGGCGATCATCATGATTTATGGATCGATCCTAAAAATCCAAAACGCATGATTGTTAGTGATGACGGTGGTGCACAAGTAAGTTTGGACGGAGCAAAAACTTGGAGCACCATGATGAACCAACCTACTGTTCAAGTGTACAGATTAAGTACTGATAATAGTTTCCCTTATAAAATATTAGGGGCTCAGCAAGATAATTCTGCTTTCAGAATTAAATCAAGCTCATACGGTTCCTATATTGGCGAAGCTGATTTTGATGTAACTGCTGGTGGTGAAAGTGGCTATATCGTTGCTGATCCTACTAATCCTGATATTGTATATGGAGGGTCTTATGGTGGTTTAATTACAAGATTAGATCATAAGACAGGAGAGAATAGAGTCATTAATGTTTGGCCTGATAATCCAATGGGTGCAGGAGCTGAGGCAATGAAATATCGTTTTCAATGGAATCACCCTATTTTCTTTTCACCACATAATCCTAAAAAATTATATACTGCAGGTAATCATTTATTTGCAACTGAAAATGAAGGAGCAAGTTGGACGAAATTATCACCAGATTTAACTACTGATGATAAATCAAAACAAAAAAGCTCGGGAGGTCCAATCACACAAGACAATACAAGTGTGGAATATTATTGTACTATTTTCACTGCTGCTGAATCAGCTCTTGAAAAAGATTTGTTGTGGACAGGAAGCGATGATGGTATTATTAGCATAAGTAAAGACGGTGGTGTAAATTGGAAAAATGTAACTCCAAAGGATGCGCCAAAATGGATGATGTGGAATAGGGTTGAAGTTGATCCATTAAGAAAAGGAACCGCTTATTTCGCGGGAACTAGATATAAATTGGATGACTTCGCTCCATACATTTATAAAACAAATGATTATGGTGAAACATGGGAGAAAATTACCAACGGAATTGATCCTATGCATTTTACAAGATCTATTGTTGCTAGTAACAAAAAGACAGGTGTATTATTTGCAGGAACAGAGTATGGTTTATATTTATCTATGAATGATGGTAAATCATGGGAACCATTTCAATTAAATTTACCATTGACACCTATCACTGATTTAATCATTAGAGATAATAATTTAATAGTAGGTACTCAAGGAAGAAGTATTTATGTATTTGACGACTTAAGTGTAGTTGAGCAGTTTCAGTCAGCTAATACAAATAAGGTATTTCCTGTTGCAAACACTTACAGAGTCCCACCACAAACTGGAGGAAGAAGAAGACGTGCTGCTGGAGCTATCCCTGCAAATGTTGGATTAAATCCTATGAAAGGTGCTGTGGTAAAGTATTATTTAGCAAATGTTGATGATAGTACTAAAGTGGATATTAAAATTTTAGACGATCAAAATAAAGAAATTAGAACCTATAGTTCAAAAGATAAGGATGGTCCGTCTATTGAAAAAGGGTTCAATCAATTTGCATGGAATTTATACCACAAAGAATTGGAACAACCAGAAGCTGGATTTATTTTATGGAATGGATCTACAAGTCCAATATTAGCAGCTCCTGGTAAATATACTGCTAGTATTACCATTGATAAACAAGTGGTAGCTTATCCTTTTGAAATCATAGCTGATCCTAATTATAAGGTATCGAATGCGGACTTGAAGGAACAAGAACAGTTTTTATTACAAGTAGCAGGAAGTTTCAAAGAAATAATGAACACCTTAAAAGGCGCTAAAGAAATTAAAGCACAAATTGCTGCTATTCAAAAAAAGACAAAGGATTCCAATTTTATTGCTGCCGCAAAAGCTGTTACTGATTCGTTAACTAAAATTGAAGAGGCTTTGCATCAAACAAAAGCGAAGAGCGGTCAAGACGTTTTGAATTTCCCAATACGACTTGATGATAAAATTGCAGGTGTATTTGAATCCGCTGCATCAGGTTATGTAGCTCCAACTAAGCAAGTAAAAGAAACTTATTTGGAATTAAAGCAACAGGTTGATTGGCAGTTGAAAAAATATGAAACAATGAAGAAAGAAAATGTGAAAGCGTTGAATGATAAAGTACACCAATTATCAATTCCAATTATTGGAAATTAAGTTTACAAAAAGAGCCTCCATTTGGAGGCTCTTTTAATTTTAGTACTATTCAAAATCCTTATACAGTAAATATTTTTTTCTAATCTTTTTGTAAGCAATTAAGCTGGGTTCCCAGCTTTTTCTAATTTCGGCTTCGCTAACTCCATTTTGTAATTGTTGCATTAATGAAGCATTACCTACTAGTTTATTAAAAAAGAATTTAGTAGGATCAGTTGAATTCGGATTTAAGAAGAAGCTATCTTTTTGCGGGAAGCTTTTATACATTTCAACGATCAATGCAAGATCTATCTTATCCTTTGGCGGCTTAGCTTTTGTAAGATCCCACCCATAACAAGTTTGTCCATATAATTTTGATGACATGGCGCCTACTCTTGGATTGGGTGTAAAACTAAAATTCTGGTTCCTAATACTTGGATGTCCAATATAGGCAAACGCATGCGGTGTGCCCCTTCCTTCACTCATTACAGTACCTTCCACTAAACAAGTAGTTGGATACCATAGTATCGAAGCCATGTCTGGTAAATTTGGAGAGGGCGCTACCTTAATGGTATACATTGATTGGTGATCATAATTTTTATTAGGGATAACTGTTAATGACCAATTTGCATTTGCTGTTGCTTTGGTGGCATCCATTTTCATCCATTGTTCACCTCTTAACATTTGAGCATATTCTCCCATGGTTAAGCCATATACAATTGGGATAGGTTGCTTGCCTACACCGCTTATAAATGGTTTTTCTAAAATGGGCCCATCAACATAATGACCATTTGGATTTGGACGATCTAATATAATCAACGGTTTATTATTCACCATTGCTGACTCCATAATATATTGCAGTGAATTTATATAGGTGTAAAAGCGCGTCCCTACATCTTGTACATCAAACAATAAAATATCAATATCTAATAAGTCGGCACTATCGGGGGCGCTTTTTTTCCCGTATAAGGATACAATTTTTATACCCGTTTTTACATCTATTTCATCGTTAACTTTTTCACCTGCGTCAGCAGTGCCTCTTAAACCATGTTCGGGTGTAAATACTTTTTGAATTTGTATGCCTGCCTTTAGTAAGGTGTCAATTAAATGAATATTACCTACTGTTGCTGTTTGATTGGTAAAAATACCAACTCTTTTATTTTTCAATAAAGGCAAATATTGAGTAGTTTGATAAGCGCCAGGCAAAATAGGTGCTTGTGCCTTTGAAGTATTGAATGCCAAAATGAAAATTAAAACAATTGCAAAAGCTTTATTCATATTATTAGCTTAAATATTTTCCAACAATAGGTACTCTTCTTCCAACCCCAAATGCTTTTGGTGAGATGCGAATGATGGGACAAAATTGGTTACGCTTATACTCATTTGTATTAACCATTTTTAAGGTACGGTCAACAAGTGCTTCCTCAAATCCTAATAATTTAATAGCGGAAGGATCAGCTCGCTTTTCAATATATTGGTATAATACCTGGTCTAAAATTGCATAGTCTGGCAAACTATCACTGTCTTTTTGATCTGGTCTTAATTCTGCGCTAGGTGCTTTGTCAATAATATTTTGAGGGATGATTTCATGATTTCTATTGATATATTTTGCCAAAGCGTATACTTGCATTTTATAACAATCCCCTAATACGCCTAAACCTCCAGCCATATCACCATATAGGGTTCCGTAGCCAGTTGCTAATTCACTTTTATTGGAAGTATTTAAAAGTACGTACCCTAATTTATTGGCAATGGCCATTAAAATATTTCCACGTGAACGGCTTTGAATATTTTCTTCAGCTAATGAAAAGGGTAGTTCCTTAAAAATTGGCTTTAAGGTTTTTAAAAAACTTTCATACACCTCTTCAATAGGGATGATATCGTATTGGTTATTTAAGTTTTTGCTTAATATAACGGCATCATCAACTGAATGTTCGGTTGAATAAGGAGATGGCATTAATATAGCATGAACATTTTCTTTTCCCAAGGCCTCGCATGCAATAGCTAGTGTCACTGCTGAGTCAATGCCTCCTGATGAACCAATGATGGCTTTTTTAAAACCCATTTTTGTGAAGTAATCACTCACCCCTAAAACCAATGCTTTGTATACTTGGTCAATATTTAATGCTGGTACTAATACTTTTGGATTTAATTCTTTATTTGGCAAACGAGCGGCAGATTCTAATATGGGTGCATTAATAGTACCATCATCATTGCATTCAAAATAGGCTAACGCGGATTCAAACATAGGCAATGCACCACATAAGTTTGCATCCTTATCAAATACCAATGATCCACCATCAAATACAATTTCAGTTTGACTTCCAACTGCGTTACAATAAAATAATGGCTTCTTATATTTTACAACATTTGATTTGATGGTTGCTTTTCGATCCTCATCATGTGTATAATCAAAAGGAGAGGCACTAAGGTTTAAAATGATATCAGGCAATTGGTCAATCATTTTATCCATTGGACAAATTCGATACAATGGATTGTCACCTAAGTTCCAAATATCTTCACAAATAGTGATGGCTAATTTTTTTCCTTTAAAGTTGACCACTTTCCATTCATCTGCTGGTTCAAAGTATCTGTTTTCGTCAAACACATCATAGGTAGGTAAAAGTGTTTTGTGTATTTCAGCAACTATTTTTTGTTCATATAAAAAAAAGGCTGCATTATATAAATCTTTCCCTTTTTTATTTTCGTTACGTGAAGGACTTCCGATTAATACACCAATATTATCTGCCGCATTTTTTATACGATCAATACTCTCATAGCATTTATTGATGAAGTCGTTAAACTCTACAAAGTCTCTTGCAGGATAACCACAAACACTCATTTCGCTAAATAATATTAAATCTGCTCCCTGTTTTTTGGCGGCATCAATGGCGCCTAACATTTTATTTGTGTTCTGCTCAAAATTGCCAATATGATAATTTTGTTGTGCTATGCAAATTTTCATTGGGTAAAGTTCGGTTTTTAATATAA
>CANETM010000073.1 GCA_947441205.1 Bacteroidota bacterium
ATTTTACGCCCATTTTAATATATTTAATGTAGGTCTTTATTAATTGTTAGAAGCTTGGATTCTATATTCTGCAATAATGCTATCCACTTTTTCTTTGGTCAAATGTTCTTTATAAATTTTTCCAACCTGCATCATGGGTGCATAACCACAAGCACCTAAACATTCCACCAATTTCAACGTGAACATTCCATCCTTAGTTGTTTCACCTGGTTTGATGTCCAATGTTTTTTTAATGTAGTCAATAATATTATCGGAACCACTCACCATACAAGGTCCTGTTTGACAAACTTCAAATACAAATTTGCCAACTGGCTTTAAATTATACATGCTATAAAAAGTAGCCACTTCATAAACCTCAATAGGTTCAATGTTTAATATACTAGCCACATAATCCATTGTCTCTGTAGACAACCAACCACCAAAACTATCTTGTGCTAAATGCAGCGCAGGAAGCAATGCACTTTTTTGTTTCCCCTCGGGGTAACGCGCCACCAAGCGTTTAAACTCGGTCATTTGTGTATCATTAAAAGTAGTAGCCATATATAAAACTTTCTTTTTTCAAAATGCTTATTAATTCTAATTCATTTCAACCAACTTATCTATGCATCCAACTCTCCAGCAATCAAATTCAAACTACTCATGGTAACGACTGCATCACTTAACATACCTCCCGTAATTAACTCAGGATAAGCTTGATAATAAATGAAACAAGGACGACGGAAATGCAAACGGAAAGGTGTACGTCCACCATCACTAATTAAATAAAAACCAAGCTCACCGTTTCCACCTTCCACTGGACTATAAATTTGACCCTTTGGTAAATTCACTTCACCCATAATAATTTTAAAATGCCATATTAAAGCTTCCATGTTATTATACACATCCTCTTTTTTAGGAAGATAGTATTCAGGAACATCAGCATGAAAAATTTCAGCTTCAGCACCTTTAAATGATTGTACTTTTTCGTAGGCTTGTCTAATAATGGAAATACTTTGCCACATTTCCGCATTACGAACTAAGAAACGATCATAGTTATCACCTGTTGTTCCAACGGGTACCGTAAAATCAAGATCCTGATAACTACTGTAAGGATTCGCTACACGCACGTCATAATCAACACCTGCAGCACGTAAATTTGGACCCGTAAATCCATAATTCATTGCACGCTCAGCACTAATGCCACCAGTACCCTGCGTACGCTCCATAAAAATTCGGTTACGTGTAAATAAGCTTTCAAACTCTTTTAACACCTTTGGATATTCATTTAAGAATTTCTCGATTTTCGTAAACGCTGTATTTGTGAAATTCCTTTCAAAACCGCCAATACGCCCAATATTAGTAGTAAGACGGGACCCGCATACTTCTTCATATATTTCATAAATTAATTCTCTGTATTGCATTACATATAAAAAACCTGTATAAGCACCTGTATCCACACCCACAATGGAGTTGCAAATTAAATGATCCGATATACGTGCTAGCTCCATGATTATGATACGCAAGTAGTCAACACGCTTTGGTGTTTCTACTTTTAAAAAACGTTCACATGCAATATGCCAACCCATATTATTAATAGGACTACTACAATAATTTAAACGGTCAGTTATAGGCGTAATTTGATATAAATTTCGGCGCTCTGCTAATTTTTCAAATGCACGATGAATAAAACCTACTGTCTGCTCGGTTGATACAACACGTTCACCATCAATTTCCATGATATTTTGAAATACTCCGTGTGTAGCAGGGTGAGTGGGACCAAAATTTAAGGTTGTGGTCGTTTTTTCAATTGAACCTTCTGGTAAGGTGATATTATGTTGTGCTTCCATATAGTATGCGTTGCCTTGTTCTAAATTTATTGTTTTGTTTACCCTCTTCCAAACATTTCATCGTCTTTGTCAATTCGAGTTTGATCCTCCAGCGGAAATTCTTTTCTCATTGGGAAATAATCCATTTCGTCAACATTTAGTATGCGTTTTAAATTTGGATGGCCTACAAAATTGATTCCAAAAAAATCATATGTCTCGCGTTCCATCCAATTAGCTGCTTCAAATATTTTTGTCGCAGTAAAAACATCAGGCTGTTGAACTGGAACTGCAACTGAATATCTACAACGAATGTTTTCAACAAAATTATGCAAGTGATAAACCACCACTAATTCACCGCCCTCATTTTCTGGATAATTAACGCCACATAAATCCGTTAAAAAAGTAAAGCCTAATTCATCGTATAAAAATTGAATCACTTTTAAATTAAGTGATGCTGGTGATTCAAATGAAAGTATTCCAGAATCAGTTGAAAAAGAAGTTACTTGTTCTGCAAATTTCGCCTCCAGTTGCGATTGAATTATTTCGTTGTTTAAAGCCATATTATTTGAATAAATAAATTGATAATTGACTATTGAATACCATAGCTATTTAGTAAATCTTTGTATTGATCGCTGTTACGACGACGAATACTTTCTTGTCCAACCAGGTCTTGTATTTTCATAAATCCATCGATGATGGCCTCAGGTCGTGGAGGACATCCTGGAACATATACGTCCACTGGAATTACTTGGTCTATTCCTTGTAGCACACTGTAAGTATCAAAAATTCCACCACTTGAAGCACAAGCTCCAACTGCTATAACCCAACGTGGCTCTGCCATTTGCAAATATACCTGTCTTAAAACGGGTGCCATTTTTTTTGCGATGGTACCCATTACCATTAATAAATCACATTGACGTGGTGAGAAACCAACTCGCTCGGAACCAAAACGAGATAAGTCATAATGCGAAGCCATCGTAGCCATAAATTCGATACCACAACATGAGGTTGCAAAAGGCAAAGGCCATAATGAATTTTTTCTTGCCAATCCTACTACCGAACTTAATTGTGTAGCAAAAAAGCCATCACCACCAATCCCATCTGGAGCTGGTGCCATTGAAATTGCGTCTGCAATTTCAGCTTCTTTTGGATGTATGTTAAATCTAACTGGACGCATAAAAAAACTTTTTATTTTTATAATTTAATCTTCCCACTTAAGGGCTCCTTTCTTGATGATATAAATAAAGCCAACCAAGAAAAATGCAACAAATAAAACCACTTCGCCTAAGCCACTCCATCCTAAACTTTTGAAGTTAACTGCATAGGGATAAAAGAAAATAACTTCTACATCAAATAGAACAAATAAAATGGCAATCAAAAAATACTTAATGGCCATTGGAGACCTTGCATCACCATGCGATAAAATACCACTCGTAAAAGTGGCTAATTTGTCGTCCGTTTTACGTTTAGGACCGACTAAACTGGATACTAAAATCATAAAAGCTACAAATCCACCGGCGAATATAAGTTGTAAGGCAATTGGCAGGTAATTAGCAGCATTATTTGTTTCATTTACGGACAATAATTGCATCAAATTCATACAATTGGTTTAGATGCCGCAAAAATACACAAAGGATAGCACCTAGCACTAAAAAACTCCCCTTAAAAGAGGAGTTTTTTTAAAAAATTTTAATCTGTAGAATGGAATCCCAAAAAAGGGGTAAAAAGCTTAATTTTTCTTAGGAATAGCTGGTTTAGCATTTGTTGAATCAGTAGCTGCCTTTTCAGGTGCTATTTTTGACCCTTTTGCATCACCCATTTTCTTAAGAATTTCAATATTTTTAGCAAATTGAGCTTTAGCCTGCGTTGTAGTAGGATCATTAGGTACTAATTCCAATACCTTATCACACATTAAAACGGCATTTTCATAATCTTTAGTTTCATTGTAATATCCAATTAAAGTGTAATAGTTATTAATCAATGCTTGCTTATTTTTCTCAGTATCTTTTACTAAAAAGGTGTTTTGAAGGTTGATTGCCTCGAATAAAATACCCAAGTTGTTGGCTGTATCTAATAATCTCGCAGCTCTCACATTGTATAAGTACCCATTTTGTCTATCTGGGAATGCCGCAATATATTCTTTTGAATATGCAGCAGCACTAGCCCCGTCCTTTGCATTAAGGGCAATAATAGCTGTTTTGTAATAGTAAGTTTCATCTTTCACGCCCCTAACCGCTGCGTATTTCGCATACCATATAGCTGCATCTGAATACAAGCTAGCTTTTTCAAACATTTCATACCCTAACTTATATAGTTTTTGAGCATTTTCTTTGTTATTTGGTTCAGCAGCAATGGCTTTCTCTAAAATAGAAGCTACGGCAGTTTCATTACCAGCGAATTTTGACATTACTTTCACAGCTAAAACATAATCGTTTGGTAAAATCTTGTCAGTAGGATTGTTGTTTATGAACTGCTCAATGTATTTTTTAGCTAAAACAGAGTCCCCTTTACGGTCATAGTTATAAGCTAATAATACAGCGATTCTTGGATAAGTTTCAACGCCAATAGCAGCTTCTAGGGCCTTGGCTTTAGTTAAAGAAGCATCATATTGCGCTACTTGGAATAAATAGTCAGCATATAAGTAATCAAAAGCTGGATCCTTATCAGCATATTGTAAGAATAGGTCTAAATTCTTTCTTGCCTTTGTCGTATCAATTGATGCGAAATAAGTATAAAGTGATACGTAAACAGGAGATATGGCAGGATCAATAGCAAGGGCTTTATTATAGTTTTCTTCAAAAATTTCCTTATTGCTTTGACTTTGATAAATTTTGCCAATTCTATAATAAGCGTATGCATTTTTTGCATCACGATCAATCGCTTTAGTGAATGCACTAACAGCCTCACCTCCATTTTCGCCACCTAATTTCAAATAATTAATACCTAGGTTTAAAAATAAATTTGGGTTGATAGTTGCTTCTTCGTAGCTAGAAATAACTTCTTTTAATTTATCAATTGCAAATTGATGATCCCCAATATTCATAGGAAGCTCTGCATATACTCGTCCAATAGCATTGATGATATCTGGATTGTTTTTGTTTCTATTTTTTCCTTTTTCAATTTTAGAACTTGTGATTGCTAACTCTAAATTATTTTTTACCAAAGCTGCATCTGCACCTTCTAATGACTGTATATGCGCCATTCCTACCAATAACCAAGCATCATTACCTTTTGCCTGTAAAGCTTGCTGGTAAAGGGCTTTCGTTTTTTGTATGAATTCAGGAGTTGGGACACCATTGTAGTTTTGAGCAAGTAGAGCTTGACCATACCAAAAGGTTGTCTCTGGGTCATTTGGATTTTTATCCAATGCACTTTTGAAAAAATCAAGTGCTGACTTATTTTTCTCATAATTCAACAATTTCAAACCATCAGCTAATGGAGATGGTGCAACTTGTGCTTTTAATCCAGTCGCTATTAAGGCAACACTCATCATCAATAAAACCAATTTTTTCATCATTTCCGTTTTTTACTTTTTAAAATAGCTACTGTCCTTTGTAAAATCTAAAATATATATTTTTCATTTGAAAAGGCTAATTCAATCTTAATAAAATTGTTAACTTTTTTAAGGACTCTAAAAATATTAATTTTTTTTCAAGAAATGATTTTAATTTTTACAAAAACAACTAAAATCTGTTAGTATTGAGTTAAGCCTTATTTCATTGAACTGTTACGTTTTTGAAAGCTCATCTTTCCAGGTACCAAAAATGACCTTCTAAATATTAACTGTCCGCGCTCCAAACTCATAAAATTCAACAAACCCGAGCCTAAACCGGGAGCATTTTCCTTTAATATGTAATATATGGGGAGTGACATGGAATATTCTCCCCTGCTAATAGTGGACTGTGAAGGTTGCGCATACAATCCCTTTTCAGCACATAATGTACACTCCAATAAGGCCGTTTTTACCTGTTTTCTGGCTTCAACTTGATTCACATTATATTTATCTCCAATCCAATTCAAGGCTACAAATCCAATCGCATTAGGATGTGATTTAATATATTCTATCACTGCATTACTGCCATCAGTCGACATTACATTTTTCCCAAAAGGCTTTTCCTTGGTTAAACTGTCTTTTAAAAACCTAACCACACCTGTCAAGTTACTACCATCCATTACTACTTGTTTTGAATTTTCGCCCGCTAAAATATTACGCAATTCATTCAAAGAATAAAGTGAGTCTGGTGCATTTTTATTGATTAAAATGGCCACCGCATCATAAGCTAAAATCCCAAAAGTGGGTGTAAAAGCCAACTTGTTTTTATAAGCCCCTTCTTCCTGTTTTGTTAGTCCCCTTGTTATAAAAATCATTCTAGTGCTATCTGATTGAAAGTCCTTTAAACACTCAATCTCAGACTTATATTCAATTAATATATTTGCTTCAGGATAGCTTGATTTAAACACTTTGATTTGCTCTTCCAAAACAGGCTTAAAAATTTCTTCGGCTGAAACATGAATGGTTCCTGATGAAGTTGTGTCACTTGAAACATTTTGATTGCTTTGACAAGCACTGATTAAACATATGATGCCAAAAATAAAAAGACCTTTTCTCATGATACTGTAATTAATAATGATTTCGAAAATGGAGAGAACTAATAATCGGTTTGGAATCCTCTATAAAGTCTAAAACCTCCATATAAAAGGCACATACAACCAAAAATAATACGCCATTCATTGTCCAAATTAATAATCTGGTCCAAATGAATATATTTTGCAAAGAACATGACAAACCCACACCCTAAAATCAAGGCTGCCATTGTAAAATCATAAATACTTCTAAAAATTCGATATGTTTTTTCAGAGCGCGCGCGGCCTGGATTCATTTCAGACATACTATTTATTATTTTAGTGGCAAATTAATCAATTATATAGGATGAATTTAAAAATTTATCTTTACGGTCAAATTCGACAGCATGAGCAAACCTTCTTTACCCCAGGGCACACGTGATTTCAACGCAATAACAGTACAAAAGCGTCAATATATATTCCAAACAATCCGTTCCGTTTTTGAATTGTACGGATTTCAGCCATTGGAAACACCGTCCATGGAAAACTTAGAGACCCTAATGGGAAAGTATGGCGAGGAAGGAGACAAACTCATATTTAAGATTTTAAATAATGGATTGGATAACCCGCAAAAACGAACTCAAATTGAGGAAGGTTTTGAAAAGGTATTGACTGGAAAAAATACAACAGCAATTACGGAACGTGCATTGCGTTATGATTTAACCATTCCATTTGCAAGGTACGTAGCTATGAATCATGGCCAACTTACTTTCCCTTTTAAACGTTATCAAATTCAACCTGTTTGGAGAGCTGACAGACCACAAAAAGGCAGATACCGTGAATTTTACCAATGTGACGCCGATATTGTTGGTAGTGAAAGTTTGTTAAATGAAGTTGATTTAATTGCAATTTATGTAACGGCTTTTGAAAAATTGCAATTGCCAGTTGAAATTAAAATGAACAATCGACAAATATTATTGGGATTGGCACAGCATTGTGGTGGGGAAGAAAAATTAATTGATTTAACGGTAGCCATTGATAAGCTAGGTAAAATTGGATGGGAAAAAGTAAAGGAAGAATTAAACACCAAAGGCTTTAGTGCAGCTCAACAAGATATCGTTGAAAAATATTTAAATATCAGTGGAACGAATGACGAAAAACTAAAACAGCTTA
>CANETM010000074.1 GCA_947441205.1 Bacteroidota bacterium
CCAACTCGGTTACAATAAATTCAAGGGTTTTACCGTGAAGAGGATCATTTGAAACTTGTTGCATATGCAATATTAATTAAATTGCCGTTGCCTATGAATGCACATCGTTATTTTTTAGTAAATAAGCCCTATAATATGGTTTCTCAATTTGTGAGTAGTCATGATGTGCGCTTATTGGGTGACTTGGATTTTAATTTTCCTGAAGGAACACATGCCATAGGCAGATTGGATCAAAACTCTGAAGGCTTACTATTATTAACGACTAATAAAAAAATTACCAAACTTCTTTTTCAAGGACCTGTTCCACATAAACGAACTTATTTAGTACAAGTAAAAAATAAAATGAGTTTTGAAACTGCAAATAAACTTGCCGCCGGAATTGAGATAAGTTCGAAAATGGGAAATACATTTAAAACAACAGCTTGCGAAGTTAATATTGTAGATAAACCAGCGGGCTTATTTGAAGCAGCAAAACCTTTACATGAAAATGTTATTACTACATGGATGACTATTACACTTACTGAAGGAAAATTTCATCAGGTGCGTAAAATGGTGAGTTCCGTAAATCATAAATGTTTAAGATTAATTCGAATATCAATTGAAAATATTCGACTCGGAAAAATGCATTCTGGTGAAGTAATCGAAGTAGATGAGACCTTTTTTTTGAACAAATTATGTTTATAAATTAATTTATTTGACAGTGCTTTTAACAAATATTTGGCAAAAAAATTGTTGATTTTAAATTATATAAAATATTACTATGTTGCATATTTGCATAAATTCTTTAAATTTTTGGAAATATTTATCATAAAATCTGTATAATTATTTTATCTAATGCGTTTGTTATACGTATTTAAATAATTGTAAATCAATTAATTACACTTAAATATATATTTAGTCTATAAAAATGGTAGAATATTTTAAAAAATTTTGAAATTTTGCTTTGCGAATTGTTAATAATTTCTTAATTTAGCAGTTCGCGTTATTCCAAGACAAGTTCAGTTTAACAAAAATTAAAACAAGTATGAGAAAAAAACTTTTATGGAGCTTACTTGCATCGTGCCTATTCTTTGGTACTGCATTAGCCCAAAATCCTACCGTGAATGGTAGAGTAACTGACGACAAAGGAGATCCTATTTCAGGAGCTTCTATTCAAGTTAAAGGTACAAGAACAGGTACTTCAGCTAATTCTGATGGTACGTTCACTATTAAAGCTGCCAATGGTGCATCTTTAGTTATATCTGCACTTGGATATGAGTCAAAAACAGTAGCTGCTGCTGCAAATGTAACTGTGAAATTATCCACTGATGTGAAAGCGTTAAGTGAGGTAGTTGTAACAGGATCAGGTGTTGCTACATCTAGAAAAAAATTAGGTATTTCAACAGAATCTATTAGTTCTGCAAAATTACCTATCGTTCCTGCTGCTTCTATCGATCAAGCTTTGATTGGTAAAATCCCAGGTGCTCAAATTTCTACTGTATCAGGTAACCCTGGTGACCAAGTAAACATCGTTTTACGTGGTATCAACTCAGTACAAGGTGGTACTCGTCCTTTAGTATTATTAGATGGAGTCGAGGTTCCATTTTCTAGCTTAACAACGCTTGACTTAACACAAGTTGATCGTGTTGAGGTAGTTCAAGGTGCTGCTTCTGCTTCTTTATATGGTGCGCAAGGTGCGAATGGTGTTATCCAAATTTTCACTAAAAGAGGTCAAAAAGGTAAAATCAATGTGAATGTATCTTCAAGCTATGCGGTAAGTTCATTCATTAACTCAGGTAATTTTGGTAAAGCAAAATTACACCCATACTTAACAGATGCTTCTGGAAATATTATTTCTCAAGGAAACAGCGGTGGTTATACTGCTGGCCAACCATTGAAAGTTGACCCAGTTTTAGGAGCTATTTTAGGATCTGCAACATTATCATATGTTTATGGTACTAACGTTCCTGGAGTTGGTGCTGGTGCTCCTGGTTCAACTCAAAACTATACTCGTTATGGTCAGTTGGATCCAAGAAACAATGCTAACAAACCTTATGTTGGTGCGTTACAATTCCAAGATCATTATGCTCAAATTTTCCAAGACGCACTTACTTTAAACAACTCTGTTAATATTAACGGTGGTGGTGATAAAAATGATTTTAGCTTAACACTTTCTAACAACCATGCTAATTCTCCTTTCTTGAGAAATAATGGTTTCTTAGACAGAACAAATATCACTTCAAATATTGGTGCTGAAATTTTCAAAGGTTTCACAGTTCGTTCAATTACTAATATTGCTTATACATCAAATACAATGCACCCAGGTTTAGGTGCACCAGGTGGAACTTTCTTTGGATATGGTACTCAAAACGCTGGTGTGGGTGATATTTATGGTTTCTTAAATACTTCTCCTTTCTTAAGTATTTCTGATACAGTAGTAGGTGGAAAACACCCTTATTATCAAAGAGCAAGTTTCGCTTCAGTTAATGCGGGTAACCCTTACTATAAGGTAGATTATTCTGATGGTAACAGTAAACGTTATGACGTGATTCAAAATTTTGAAGCTAACTATAAAATCAACAGAAACATCGCATTGAATGCTAAGTATGGTGTTAGCTACAAAAACGAAAATGACGTTTGGACTTATTACAACCAATCATTGGATGCAACTTCAAATTACTATGAAGGTTGGGCTGGTCCAGGTCCAGATAATACAGGATCAATCCAAAACTTCCAATATAATTTGACTAAACAAAACTTTACTGCTAACGCAATTGCTACTACTGATTTTGAAAGAGATTTTGGTTTGAAAATTCCTATCACTACTTCAACTTTAGTTGCATTCGATTACCGTAAAAATCAATACAAAGAGTTAGATGGTTATGGTTACTCATTGCAGTTAAACCCTCCATTTAGCTTGACTTCAGCTCAAGATAAAAACTACAGTGTTGACTATAATGAAACATTTGTTACTTATGGTTATGTAGTGGATCAAAAAATTGACTGGGGTAATCACGCTGGTATCACAGGAGGTTTCAGAACTGACTATTCTTCTGCATTCGGTGCGGGTTCTAAACCATTCACTTTCCCTCACTATAATGGATATGTGAATTTAGAATCATTCAAATTCTTTGATAAATTAAGTACCTTCTTTACTGCATTCAAATTACGTGCGGCTTATGGTCAAGCGGGTATCCAACCAGGTACTTTTGATCGTTACCCAGTATTAAACTTACAACCAACTGGTGAAGAAGTTGCTTACACTAATCAGTCTTCAGCAAAAAATCCAAACTTAGATGTGGAGGTTTCAACTGAAACTGAATTTGGTACTGATATCAGTTTTGGTTTATTAAAATCTGGTAACTGGTTTAGAAGTGCAAATGCTTCATTTACTTATTGGAAGCGTAATACTGATAATGCGATTTTTGCTCAAAACGTACCGCCAAGTACTGGTGGAACTAGTTTATTGACAAACGCAATTGCATTGTCTTCAAATGGTATTCAATTTAGCTTAAGCATTCCAATTTTGTCTACTAAAGACTTTAGCTGGGATTTCACAACAAACTGGGGTAGACAAACTTCTATGATTGATAAAGTAGAAGGTGGTGATATACCATTATTATCTTATGCAGGTTCTACAGGTTTAGCTTTAGCGGCTGGTCGTAAGATTGGTGAGATATATGGTTATAAGCAATTAACTAGTGTTGGTCAATTAAGAGCTGATGGTAAAACTCCATTTATCGCTCCTGCTGATCAATCTAAATATGAACTTGTAAACGGCAAAGTGGTTCATACAGCTAATAAAGCAATGTACTTCTCTGATGAAGCAACTTCTTTAGGAGATCCTAACCCTGATTTTACATCTTCATTCATCAACAACTTTACATTTAAGCAAGCAATTACTTTTGGTTTCCAATTTGATTGGATCCAAGGTGCTCACTTATACAACCAAACTAAAGAGTGGATGTACCGTGATGCAATAAGCAGTGATTTCAATAAGCCTGTTACAATTGGTGGTCAAACTGGTAATTGGACTGCATATTATGCAAGTGCTTACCATGCATTAGGAAATACTGCAAGAGGTGTTGGTAACAACGTTACTAAAGACTGGTTCTACTATGACGCGTCTTTCGTTAGATTAAGAAACGTTTCTGTAGGAGTTGATTTTGCAAAACTTACTGACATGAAGTGGGCTAAAAAAGCACAGTTGGTGTTAAGTGGTCGTAACTTGTTAACCTTTACTAAATATGATGGTTTAGATCCAGAAATTAGTTCAGGTGCATCTAACTCTTCTTATGATAGAGGTGTTGACCATAGCACGATTCCAAATATGAAGTCTTTCCAAATTTCATTAAATATTGGATTCTAATTCTAACCTAAATTAAAAAGTATAACAGATGAAAAGATCAATAAATTTTAAACAAAGAACTCCAGGATCGTACAGTTTGTACATCTTGGCGGTCGCAGTCATCATGTTGGTTTCTAGCGCTTGCGAGAAACAACTTGATGTGAAAAATCCAAACGATCCTACGTTTGGTGGTAACGTAACTACCGAAGGTGGTATTGCAGCTTACGCTAAGGGTAGCGTATACTGGAATGGCTTTAACTACGGTAACGGTTGGTTAGGAGATAGCTATTTTTCATTACAGTGGGGTTACCGCGAATTAATGGGTGACGTTGCTGGTGGTGGACAAGGTTCTAACAACCAAACAACAACAATGGGTGTACCTGATAGTTTTGTAGCAGATCCTGCAAATCCAGCTACAACTTCATTCACAAACCCTTCACCTCAAGCTTTAGGTATTATCCGTGCTTTTAATGACCCTGCTTCTACAGCAAATGGTAATAATGCTTTATACTATGAGTGGACTAGTATGTATTCAATGATCAATGGTTGTAATACAGCCCTTGAAATTTTGCCTACAATTGCAATGTCTGCTGATAAAGTAAAAACTGTTCAAGCATGGTGTTATTGGTGGAAAGGATATGCTTATGCTCAAATAGGTAGTATGTATTATGCTGGATTAATCCAGGATAAATCAGCTACTATTAATAATAAGTTTGTTGATCGTAATGCAATCATTGCTGAATCAGATAGGCAATTAAAATTAGCTCAAACTGCACTTTCTAGTATTAGTAGTCAAGCTGATTTTAGCACAATGATGGGTCAATTAATCCCTCAACAAAATCAAGTTGGTTTGGGACAAGTACCTACAACTGCTCAGTTTATCAAGTCAATTAACACAATGTTGGCTAGAAATATTGTAGTAAATAAATTAGCACCTTTTGTAAATAAAAGCACTAGTGCAACTATTTCTAAGGCTTCTATTCCTGCAATGTCTGCTGCTGATTGGGCTCAAGTAACTACCTATGCTAATGCAGGTATTGGTCAAGGCGACTATGTATTTACAGGTCGTTCTTCAGGTTCAAACTCATTTTTCTCAGCTACTTCTGGTACAGTTGCAAGTATATCTGCTTCATCTAACCAAAATACTACCTATAAAGTTTCTGAGCGTTTAGTTGCTAACTTCGGTACTGGCGACAAGCGTTTAGCGAATTTTTCAGATGCTGAAGGTGTATTCTATGGTGATGCAAATACAAACACAACTCGTTGGAGTTTAGTAGACGGTGATGAAGAAGGATTATCAGTTCCTGTTTTGGGTTCTAGAAATCCAGGTGGAATTGAAGTTTATATCGGACCATCTTACGAAGAAAACGCTTTAATGTTAGCGGAAGCTAAAATAAGAACAGGTGATGTTGCGGGTGGTGTTGCTTTAATCAACACTGTACGTACTTACCAAAAAGCAGGTGTTGCTGCATTAGCAACTACAATCAGTGCAACTGCTGCATTAACTGAATTAACCAAAGAAAGAGGTGCTGCACTTGCTTACCGCGGTTTATCTTGGTTTGATGCAAGACGTTGGGGCTGGACTTATAGCACTGCTAATGGTGGTGGTCGTTATGGCGCTACTTTGATTTTCAACAAAGTAGTTTATACTAACGCAACATTTAACTACAACTTTATGGACTATTGGGATGTTCCTCTTGATGAAACAAGTAAGAACGCACCAGCTGCAGGTTCTGCTGCTGTTAAAAATCCTAACTGGTAATATTCATATCAGTTGATATATTTGAAAGGCCCCGATTATTCGGGGCCTTTTTTATTTTGTACTCCTTATTAAAATGTAAGTAGTACAAAATAAACCTTTTATGATTTTTAAGGCCCCGATTTATCGGGGCCTTTTTTGTGGGCGCACTTTTTATTTTGCACCTCTTTTTCTATCGTATTATTCGGCGACTTTTCTTATCTTGAATACATGCAGGAGAACAAAAAACAACTAGGTTTATGGACAAGCACTTCGCTTGTTATCGGGAACATGATAGGAGCTGGAGTTTTTATGATGCCTGCTACATTAGCGAGTTTTGGAGGCATTAGTTTAGTGGGTTGGGTTTGTGCATCCATTGGCGCTTTTTTATTATCCAAAGTGTTTGCTAATTTATCAAACCTATTACCTGCGGCCGATGGTGGTCCATACGCTTATTCACAAAAAGGATTGGGTGATTTTGCAGGCTTCTTAGTTGCTTGGTGTTACTTAGTTTCAGTATGGTGCACGAATGCAGCCATCACCGTTTCCTTTATTAGTGCGCTGAGTACTTTTATACCCGCACTAGCTACCAATAGTTTATTGGCCGCATTTACTGGCTTAGCTACCATTTGGTTTTTAACATGGATCAATTCATTAGGTATTTTAACTTCTGGTAAATTGCAATTGGTTACAACCATTTTAAAAATCGTACCTATTATTTTAATTGGATTAGCAGGATTATTTTATATTAATTGGAATAATTTTTTACCATTCAACGCTAGTGGTACTTCTAATATTGCAGCTATCACTGCCACTACGACACTTACCTTTTTTGCTTTTTTAGGAATTGAATGTGCCACAATACCTTCGGGTAGTGTTGCTAATTCAGCTGCTACTGTTGCAAAAGCAACTACCCTGGGTACTTTGATTGCAACAGTGGTTTATATATTAAGTACAGTGAGTATTATGGGTATGATTCCTGCAGCTCAATTAAAAACAAGTGTAACACCTTTTGCCGATGCGGCTATTATGATATGGGGACAAGGATCGCAGTATTGGGTTAGCGCAGGTGTTGCTATTGCTGCGTTTGGTGCGTTAAATGGTTATATATTAATACAAGGACAATTACCAGCAGCTATTGCAAATGATAAGTTATTCCCTGCCATTTTTGCGAAACAAAACAGCAAGGGTGTACCTGCAATGGGCGTGGTTATTTCAAGTGTATTTGTTTCTATTTTTATGGTTATGAATTATACAAAAGGTTTAGTAGCGCAGTTTCAGTTTTTAATTTTATTGACAACTTCAACTATTATTATTCCATATGTTTTTTGTACCGCTTCCTTTATGATTCTTAGATTTAGAAAAACATTTACAAGTAGTATCGCTAAAATTTCAGCTATTTTATTAGCTAGTTTAACTTTTGTATTTTGTATTTGGATTATGTTAGGACTTGGTCAAGAGACCGTATTTTGGGG
>CANETM010000075.1 GCA_947441205.1 Bacteroidota bacterium
AATATTAAATGGATTATTGATCCCATTGATGGAACTATCAATTTTGCCAACGGTATTCCTATTTGTTGTGTAAGTATTGGAGTTGAAGAAAATGGAGAAATGATGATGGGTGCGGTTTATAACCCGTTTATGAATGAATTATTTTTTGCAGAAAAAGGAAAGGGAGCTTTTTTGAATGATCAACCCATTAAAGTAAGCAATAAAAATAATTTATTGACTAGTTGTTTGGTAACGGGTTTCCCCTATCAATATTTAGATACTGAAAACGGACCCCTACAAATATTTGAAAAATTAATTAGAAAATCTATACCCGTTAGAAGACTGGGTAGTGCAGCGTTGGATTTATGTTGGACCGCTGCGGGTCGCTTTGATGGATTTTATGAACACAAATTACAAGCATGGGATAGTGCAGCAGGATATTTAATCGTGCAAGAAGCCGGAGGGATGGTTACGGATTTAAAAGGCGAAAAATACAATCCATATCAACCGGGTATTATTGCAAGCAATGGTCAAATACATGATCAGTTATTGAATTTATTAAAGGGCGGTAATTTATAATAAGCATATGCAAGAAAGAACTGAAATAGAAAAGCTAGGAGAGTTTGGTTTAATTAACCACCTCACAGAAAATTTTGAAACATTTAATGCGTCCACCATTTTATCAATAGGTGATGATGCGGCAGTGATTGATCATTATGGAAAACAAACTGTTGTAACAACCGACTTATTAGTAGAGGGTGTGCACTTTGATTTAATGTATACACCGCTAAAACATTTAGGATTTAAATCGGTGATTGTAAACCTAAGTGATATTTATGCAATGAATGCACAACCCACACAAATCACCATGAGCTTAGCTTTTAGCAATCGCTTTAGTTTAGAAGCATTGGAGGAATTTTATTTAGGAGTACAAATTGCATGTGAACAATATGGTGTTGATTTAATCGGCGGAGATACATCAACTTCACAAAAAGGAATGGTGATTTCAGTTACAGCACTGGGGGAAGTGGTACCCGATAAGTTTGTAAAAAGAAGTACTGCCGAGAGTGGTGATTTGATTTGTGTATCAGGCGATTTGGGTGCAGCATTCTTGGGGTTGACGCTAATGGAAAGAGAAAAGAAAATATTTTTAGAAAATCCACAAGTGCAACCCACCTTAGAGAATGAGGATTATATAGTTGGCCGTTTATTAAAGCCAGCCGCTAGAAAAGACATCATTGATTATTTGGCAACACAGGAAATTGTACCTACTGCCATGATGGATATTAGCGATGGATTAAGTAGTGATATTTTACATATTTGCAAACAAAGTAATTTGGGCTGCAGATTATATGAAGAAAAAATTCCCATAAATGAAGCTACAAAAGCAGCTGCTTTTAAGTTTGGTTTAGACCCAACGGTGTGTGCTTTAAATGGCGGCGAAGATTATGAATTATTATTTACCATGAAACAAGCCGATTACGATAAAATAACTTTGCAAGAGGATATCAGCGTGATTGGATATATGTGTGATCAAGAAGAAGGAACAAAAATTATTACTAAGGGCAATAATGTTTTTGACATTAATGCACAGGGCTGGAATGCGTTTTCAAAGTAAGCGGACAAGTGTAGTCTGATGTGAAGAAAATGATACTAGCTTACCACCATTTTTAATAACTGCCGATCTGCACTTAAACAAAGTAGGTCGGCAGTTTCATTTACCTCAATGGTTGCAGACATTTTTTTTATTTGCATGACTTTTGCTGGATAAACACTACACATTCTAATGGCTTCACCTAAATCAACACCAACATGATCAACTAAATTATTGATAGACTTAATTTGTGTTAACGCTGACCCACTAAGGGTTCAGGCTGACTCATATTTATCACCAACAAGTTGGTGTTGATACATTCCAGAACTGGTTGTTGTTACCGCATCAGTTATACAAAATAATCTTTCACCCATTATTTGCTTTGCGATGCTAATAGCAGAAAAATCAACATGGTATCCATCTGCAACCAAACTACTCATGGCTTTTTTGTGATTAAACAACGCCCCCACTAATCCCGGAGCACGATGTTGAAGTGGACTCATGGCGTTGTATAAATGAGTTGCTACTTTAATATTGTCATTAAAAAATTCAGTTGCCATTTCATAACTCGAATTACTATGTCCAACTGAAACCACAATTCCATTGGATTGAATCAAATCAATTATTTCTTTACTGCAAACTTCTGGCGCTAGGGTGATCATACTAATCCATTCTTTCCCATAAGTTAATAAATCCCGAACCTCTTGTAAACTTGGTGAATGAATAACAACCGCGTTGTGTGCACCCTTTTTTGCAACATTGATCCAAGGCCCCTCAATGTGCAATCCAATACAACCCTTGCCACCATTGGATTTATAATCCTTTACCGCATCAATTGCTTTATAAATAATTTCGTTGCTTTGTGATGCGATGGTGGGTTGAAAAAAAGCAGCACCCCCTTTTAAACAATATTGATATGTTTTTTCAATACAATCAGCATCGGGAAATTCAGACAATAATTTTCCATCAGCACCATAAATTTGTAAATCAATTAAGGCCGGAACAATATATGGATAAGCGTTTTTTTGATCATATCCCTGTTTACTAATGGAAATAATTTTCCCGTTTTCAACACCTACGACAACTTCTGAAATCCAACGGGTACCTGTAAATAATTCTTGTGCTGAATAAAATGTTGACATATTCAAAATGATTATCTGTTGCTTAATTATAAAATTGAAAAATCGTCTGCATCTTTCCAAAACGGAAAACGCGCTCTTGTATTTTTAACTTCTTCTTTTTGTAAACGAATATGAAAAATATCTTCCTCGTCAGCACGATGATATAATATTTCTCCCAAAGGACCTACTATCATTGAGTTTCCGCTGTGTGCAATATTATTACCATCTACACCAACACGGTTTACACCAATTGTAAAGCATTGGTTTTCTATAGCACGTGCGGTTAATAAAGTTTTCCATGCATGGCTTCTTTTTTCTGGCCAATTGGCAACATATAATAATACATCATACTCAGCAAATTCGTTTTCATCCTCTTTTTTATCATTTTTAAATGATTGCTGACGCGCCCAAACAGGAAAACGTAAATCATAACAAATTTGTAAATTAATTTTCCACCCCTTCACACTTGCAATCAATCTTTTATTACCTGAAGAATAATGTTGATCTTCTCCTGCAAATGCAAACAAGTGACGTTTATCGTAGTAACCATATTGTCCATTCGGCAGCATCCATATAAGTCGATTGTAATAATTTCCTTTTTCTTCAATTATGATTGAGCCTGTGATAACGGCTCTTTTCTCTGTCGATAATCTTCGCATCCAATCAATGGTAGGGCCATCCATTGTTTCGGCAAATTTTTCGGGCTGCATACTAAAACCAGTTGTAAACATTTCTGGCAACACAATAATTTCAGTGGAATCTTGAATATCCCTTATTTTTTGAGCCAACATATCAAGGTTGGCGCCCTTATTTTCCCAATAAAGGGAGGTTTGAATGATTGAAAAATGCAAGGATGACAATGGCTACAATTTTACTTTTTAAAGATACGAATTGCTTTTATAAATTTGTTTTATTTAGTTTTTGGATGACCGGCTGTATCAGCGCGGGCTCAAAACCCCGCTGATGTAAGAAGGCAAAGGTTTTTGCTTTTCGACTAGGTAAAGACTCCCTTTTTAAAGTATTCCATTTTTTTGCCGCCAAGTCACTAAGTTTTGCTTCATAATCGTTTTTGTCAATAGCCTGTAGCGCCTTTTTTATATTATAAGCGCTAACCCTCTTTTGATACAATGCGTAATTTATTTTAAGCTTACCCCAACCCTTAATTCTAAAATGTCCAACCGCAAAGGAGGTTGCAAATCGCTCCTCGTTTAAAAAATTTTCAGAAATCAAATCGGACAAAATTTCCTCCACCTCGGGCTTGCTCATCCCCAATTCGTAAAGCTTATCTCTTACCTCTTGTTGTGCCCTTTCTTGGTAACCACAAAAATGACGTATGCTTAGTATAGCCTGCTCTTTGCCAACACTTGTTTTTTTCATCTATGTCAATAAGTAGTGCTAAAATAGCTTTTTAATCTTAACATTTTACATTAGGTTTGCGATAGTTAAAAAACAAGATTTTTTCAACAGTCAAACAACAAAAATCCTATGAAATTTATTGTTTCTTCTTCTTCTTTATTAAAGCACCTACAACAAATTTCTGGTGTTATTAATACGAATACGGTTTTACCTATTTTGGAAGATTTTTTATTTGAAATAGAGGACAAAAAATTAAATATAGTTGCAACAGACCTAGAAACGGTAATGCGTGTACAAATGGAAGTTGAAAGCAAGGCCAATGGTCGCGTTTGTATTCCTGCAAAAATATTATTAGACTCTTTAAAAAATATTGCTGATCAACCCCTAACTTTTAACATTGATAAAAATTATGGCGTTGAAATTACAAGTGATAACGGTAAGTATAAGGTAATGGGAGAGAATCCCGATAATTTTCCTAAGGAGCCTACAGCTGATGATACCACTGGATTTAAAATGTCAAGTACAGGTTTATTAACCGCAATTAATAAAACCTTATTTGCAGTAAGTGGTGACGATTTGCGTCCTGCGATGACAGGTGTGTTTTTTGAATTATCAAAAGACAGCGTTCAATTTGTAGCAACCGATGCTCATCGTTTGGTTCGCTATAAAAGAACCGATGCGAAAGCAACACAAAACGCAAGTTTTATTGTACCCAAAAAACCATTGAACTTATTAAAGAACGCTTTACCTGATAACGACGATCCTATCACCATTAGTTTTAATAATAATCATTTATTTGTTGAACATGGTTCTACGCAATTAATTTGTCGATTAATTGATGCGCGTTTCCCAGATTATAAAGTAGTTATTCCTGCTGATAATCCTTATCGTTTGACAGTAAATAAGTACGATTTTCAAAATGCATTACGTCGTGTAAATGTATTTAGCAACAAAAGCACCAATCAAGTTGCTTTAAATATTACTGGCAACGAATTGCAAATGGCCGCACAGGATATTGATTTTAGCTTTGAGGGTAATGAACGCATGAGTTGTGAATACAAAGGCGAAGACATTCAAATTGCGTTTAATGCGAAGTTCTTAATTGAAATGCTAAACGCTGCAGACACCGATGATGTTTATTTAGAATTATCTACACCTAGCAAAGCGGGTTTAATTAAACCTTCTGAACAAGCTCCTGGTGAGGACTTATTGATGCTAGTTATGCCATTAATGTTAAACAGTTAGTGGAGGCTATAATTTTTTAAAGAATAATCCGTACCATATGTCTTTATTTTTAAAGACAAAAAACAATCACCCGATGATTTCTGCATAAGAACATCGGGTTTTTTATTTACATTTAGGTACTAAAAACAATTGTATGCTTGAAACAATTAAAAATTATTTTGAACACATACCTAGTTTACATCGCGCATTGTTACTTGCTGGAGGAATTACCTTTTTTTGGTTAGTGGAAATAGCAGTCCCTTTATTCAACTTTAAATACAATAAATTTAGACATGCTGGACTAAACATGTTTTTCACTTTCACCACCATTGTCATCAATTTCGCATTTGCACTTATTATGGTTAGGGTGAGCGACTGGACAGTCCAACAAAATTTTGGGTTACTTAATGTGATTGATTTATCACCATGGGTAGCGGCAATTACGGGTTTGTTGCTATTAGATTTTATTGGTGCCTATTTAGTTCACATGATTGAACATAAAGTAAAATTTTTATGGAAATTTCATATGGTACATCATGCCGATACACATGTTGACACCACAACAGGAAATAGACATCATCCGGGTGAATCGGTGGTGAGAGCAGTTTTTGCAATTCTAGCAGTATTGGTTTTGGGTACACCCATGTGGATGGTTATGTTGTATCAAAGTTTAAGTGTGGTGCTTACTCAATTTAATCACGCAAATATTCACATACCAAAGTGGTTTGATAAAAGCTTTGGATATATTATTGTATCACCCAATATGCACAGAGTGCATCATCATGTTACCCGTCCCCAAACGGATAGTAATTATGGAAATATATTTTCATTTTGGGATCGATTATTAGGAACCTATAATGATACACCAATGGAGCAAATTAAATATGGATTAGATGTATTAGATAATTCAAAAGATGGATCCCTAGTTTATCAACTCCGCGCGCCATTTGATAAGACGATAAAATCAGATTATTAATTTATTAAGCAAGCAGATAAAAAATGAGTAAAGTAGGTGCATTTATTCCCGCTCGTTATGCAGCAACTCGATTTCCTGCAAAACTAATGCAGCCACTGGGTGATAAATCAGTGATTCGACATACTTATGATAACACTAAGGCAACGGGCCTTTTTGATGAAGTGTATGTGGTAACAGATAGTGAAATAATTTACAACGAAATAGTAAATAATGGAGGTAAAGCAATAATGAGCAAGGGTCCGCACGAAAGCGGCTCGGATCGTATTGCAGAGGCTATAGTTGATTTGGATATTGATATTGTAGTGAATGTGCAAGGAGATGAACCCTTTGTTAAAAAAGAACCCTTACAAAAAGTGATTGATGTTTTTTTGGATCCAACCGTAAAGGTATCTTCCTTAATGCAGGTATTGACAAATCAACAATTAATTGAGGATCCTAATTATGTAAAAGTAGCCATTGATAAAAATAACAATGCTTTATTTTTTTCGCGCAGTGTAATTCCTTATCCAAGGGCAAACGATATTTTGATTACTTACTATGAACATATTGGTGTGTATGCTTTTAGAAAACAAGCACTCATTGATTTTACTAATTGGCCCATGACACCCCTAGAGGCTGCTGAAAAAATTGAATGCTTACGCTATTTAGAAAATGGTGTATCTATTCGAATGGTCGTTACAGAATACATGGGTGTTGAAATTGACACTCCCGAGGATTTAATAAAAGCGTCGAAACTATTATAGTGAGTTTTAAAATCGCAGATGCCGTATTTAAATATATACCTACACCAACATTAAAAGGAATAAACACAAAAACTAAAAAACACAAATGAATAAAGGAAAACTATTTCAATCAACAGTTGTTGCAGCCTTAGCGGGTTTTATTTTTGGTTTTGATATGGTGGTTATATCTGGTGCCGACAAACCAATTCAAGAATTGTGGCATACTACGCCTTGGTTTCATGGTTTTTTTATTATGTCTATGGCATTATGGGGTACAGTGATTGGTTCTGTTTTTGCTGGTGCACCCACTGAAAAGTATGGTCGCAAAAAAGTGTTAATATGGTTAGGCATTATGTTTATTGCATCTGCTATTGGATCTGCTTTAGCACAAGACCCCTATACTTTTTCCTTCTTCCGTTTAATAGGAGGTATTGCGATTGGTGTTTCATCAGTAGCTGCTCCAACTTATATTTCAGAAATCTCCAATAAAAACAATCGCGGTAAGTTGGTGGGTATGTATCAATTTAATATTGTGTTTGGAATTTTGGTAGCCTATTTATCA